>JBFYNT010000180.1:0-9154 GCA_041304225.1 Candidatus Aminicenantota bacterium | reverse complement strand
GATCTCCGCGGGCGTTCCCCGGAGGAACTCCTCGTGCACCTTGGTCAGCTCCCGGGCCACGACGACCCTCCGGTCGCCCAGGATCCCGGCCGTCGCCGCCAGGAATTCGGGGATCCTGCGCGTGGGCAGGAAGAAGACCAGGGTAGCCTTCTGGGGAGCGAGCTCCTCCAGGAGCTTCCGCAACCCCGCGGTTTTGGGCGGCGGGAAGCCGACGAAGAGAAAGCGATGGGTCGGCAGGCCCGCCGCGGAAAGGGCCGCCGTCGCGGCCGAGGGCCCGGGGATGGGGACGACCGGGAGGCCCCTCTTGAGGGCCTCGCGGATGAGCGGAAAGCCGGGATCGGATATCCCCGGCGTTCCGGCGTCGGAGACCAGGGCGACGTCCTTGCCTTCTTCGAGCAGGCCGATGATCTCGGGGATGCGGCGTCCTTCCTGAGGCTGAAAATAGCTGATGAGCGGCTTGCGGAGGCCGTACTTATTGAGGAGCTTGACCGTCTGGCGGGTGTCCTCGCAGGCGACGGCCGCGACCTCGCCGAGGACGCGCAGGGCCCTGAGGGTGATGTCCTCGAGGTTGCCGATCGGGGTCCCGACGACGTAGAGACGGCCGGCCACGGCCTATTTGCCCCAGTCGTAGGGATAGAGAAAATCGTGGCCCACCGAACGCGGCGAGAGCTTGGCGATCGGCGGCATGCGGCGCTTGAACTCCGAGGCCTTGATCCTCTTGAGGACGCGGTCGACGGCGGCCGGCGCGTGCCCGGCCGCGACGATCTCGCGGCGGCTCAACCGGCCCTCCACGAGGCCGCAGAGGATCTCGTCGAGCTCCTCGTAGGTGAGCCCGATCTCGTCTTCGTCGGTCTGCCCCGGCCACAGCCCGGCCGTCGGGGCTTTCCGGCGGATGGCCGGGGGGATGCGGAGATGGCGGGCGAGCTCGCGGACCTGGGTCTTGTAGAGGTCCCCCATGGGATTGACGGCGCAGGCCATGTCGCCGTGGATCGTGCCGTAGCCGATGAGGAGCTCGGTCTTGTTGCTCGTGCCGAGGATGAAGGAGCCCTCGCGGGCCGAATGATCGTAGAGGACGGCCATCCGCTCGCGGGCCATCTTGTTGCCGCGCCGCACGCGGCTGGCCTTCGGGTCGGCCGCGAAGTAGAGATCGATCTGGGGGGAGATGTCGATCGTGTCGTGGCGGATGCCCAGGCGGCGGGCCAGGGCGACGGCGTCGCGGACGTCCCGCGGGAAGGACCCGCCGTAGGGCATGATCAGCGCGTGGACCCTTTTCGGGCCGAGGGCCCGGACGGCCAGCGCGGCGCACACGGCCGAGTCGAGCCCCCCGGAGAGGCCCAGGAGGCCCTTCCGGCAGCCGCACTTGCCGAGCTCGTCGCGGACGAAGCGGACGAGGACCTTCTCGACGAACGGGGCGTTAATCTTCGGTAGCACGGACGATCCTTTCGAGCGATCTCCAGATGACCTCGGGCTTTTCGTCCCTCATGAACAGCCAGTTGCGGCGGGCCCGGCCGACGGCGCCCAGGTCGACGGGGCAGACGAGAAGGTCCGGGTCGACCGCGGCGGCGCGGCCGACGAGCCGCCCGCCGGGCGCGAAGACGAACGATCCGCCGGCGAAGGTGACGCCGTCCTCGATGCCGACGCGGTTGGCGTAGACGACGAAGGCCGTCGAAAAGTAGGACAGGGCCTCGCCCATGAGCTCCCACATCCGGCCCGTCTCGAACGCGTCGCCCCCCCCGACGCCGCGTCCGGGGGCGGCCGAGACGCAGACGATCGCGTCGGCTCCCGAGGCGTAGTGGACGTAGCTCGCGCCGTAATGGAGGAAGTCCCGGCAGATGAGCAGCCCGACCCGGCCGAAAGGCGCGTCGAAGGCCCGGAACTCCCGGCCCTGGGCGAAGAACTTGGCCTCTTCGAACAGGCCGTTGGTCGGCAGGAAGACCTTGCGGTGGACGTGGACGATCCGGCCGTCGGCGACGAACGCGGCGGCGTTGTAGAAGAGGCCCTTCTCTGACGGGCTCTCCTCGACGAATCCGAAGACGGCCGAAAGGCCCTTGGTCCTGGCGACCAGCCGGCCGAAGCGGCGGTCGGCGCGGGGATCGAAGGCCACCTCCTCGACGAGGTCCTTGAGCGTGTAGCCGGTCAGGCCGAGCTCCGGGAAGACGACCAGGTCCGCCTTCTTCTTCCGCGCCTGCTCCAGGATGTCCGTGTGCATCTCGAAGTTGGCCGCGACGTCGCCGAGCTTCGGCGCGATCTGGGCGAGGGCGATGTTCATGCCCAAAAACTAACACAATCATTCCCTGTTTTCAAATGAAGGTGACCGGCCGCAAAAAAGGACCGAGGGATGTCGTCTGAGTGAACATTGCGGTGATTTAGCCGTTTCGGAGGCGGACGAGGGAAGTTTCCCTGGAAACCGACAAAACGCGTTTGAGCGAGCCTGTAGCGGCGGGAAGCGGAGTCTTCGGAGCGACCTGCAGAATCGAGGCTGAGCGCTCGAAGCCGCGATTCTGATAGATATCTTGAGAAAGTCCAGATTCTTTGGGGATACGTCCCGAAGGGACATGTCCCCGGTGTCCTGGCGCCGAGTCTGTCGAACGGAACGGCGTGAAAAATCACCGCAGAGAACGAAGACGACATCCCGAGGTCCTCGGCGGCCGAACCGATGTATTGAAAATCCCCGGCGATAGGGTTATAGTTGGCCCGGCTCGAGGTCTATAGACTCCATGAACCATATCGCCACCCACCTGCGCGACATCTTCTTCAACAAGAAGACCGGCCGCCTCATCTACCGGCGGGCCGACATCCTCAAGTATTTCTTCTTCGAGAAAGGCGCCATCCTCCAGGTCAAGACCAACCAGTCCGACGAGCGGCTGGGCGAGATCCTCTACAAGCTCGAGCGCATCCCCCGGGACGCCCACGCCCGGCTCGACGAGTACATCGAGCCCAACAAGAACATCGGCGAGGTCCTCCGGACCCGCGGCGTCATCTCCGAGGAGGACCTGGCCGAGGCGCTGGCCCACCAGATCCGCGAGAGCGTCCTCAATGTCTTCGCCCACTTTGACGCCGAAATGGAGTTCCAAGTCCACGACAGCTTCTCCAGCGGGGCCGACGAGTCGAGGGTCAGCGTCCCCCTGCTCATCGAGTACGGGATCCGCCGCATGCAGCCGGATCCCCTCCTCCAGGCCTTCCTGGCCCGCCGGACGCCGGCCCTCGGGCGCCGGACCTACGCCTACCTCCTGACCGTGGAGGAGCGGGACATCCTGGAGAAGGTCAACGGCTCCGATCCGTCCGAGATCATCTTGCGCGCGCTGACCATCCCGGCCGACCAGTTCTGGAAGAGCCTCTACCTCTTCTACTGCCTCGGCGTCGTCGATCTCTCGGGCGAGCCGCCGGTCGAGGCCGCCGATCCCAAGACCCGCCTCCGCCCGGCGGCCGCGGCGCGCCCCGACGTCCCCCGGGAAGTCGCCGAGGTCATGTCCTTCCGCGAGATCCTGCCGGCGATGACGCTCTACCAGATCCTCGACGTGCCCAAGACCGCCACGGACGACGACATCAAGAAGGCCTATTTCCAGATGGCCCGCAAGTTCCATCCCGACCGTTTCGATCGCAAGACCGTGGCCGATTTCAAGGCCCAGATCGACGAGGTCTTCGACGGCATCACCAACGCCTACCGGGTCCTGAGCAACAAAGATTCGCGAAAGGTCTACGACGCCAAATCGGGCGAGGCGACCACCCAGGAGGACGTCCAGGACTCCTTCCGCAAGGCCGACATCAAGTTCCGCCAAGGCAAGACCCTGCACAGCCAGGCGCGCTACGACGAGGCCATCGCCTACCTCGAGGAGGCCGTCCGGGTCCGCAGGGACAAGGGCGACTACTTCCTCCTCCTGGCCATGTGCGAATCCAAGATGCCGGCCTACGTCAGGAAAGCGGAACAGGATTTCCTCAAGGCCATCCAGCTCGAACCCTGGAACCCGGAAGGCTACGTCGGGCTCGGCCTGCTCTACAAGGCCGAGGGGCTCCTGACCAAGGCCATCAAGCAGCTGGAGAAGGCGCTCGAGGCGGAGCCCGGCCACAGCGCGGCCCGCGAGGCCCTGGACGAGCTGACGGGCGGGGCGAAGAAGGGGCCGAAGAGCATCTTCAAGATGGACCTCTTCGGCTCGAAGAAGAAGAAATAGCTACGGCTTCCGGCCGACCAGCCGGTCGAACTCCTCCGCGTCGATCGTCCGGACCCCCAGCTCGCGCGCCTTGTCGAGCTTCGAGCCCGGCGATCCCCCGACGATGAGGCCGGTCGTCTTCTTGGTGACGGACGAGCCGACCTCCGCGCCCCGGGCCTCCAGGAGCTCGCGGGCCTCGTCCCGGCTCAGGCCCTCGAGCGTCCCGGTGATGACGAAGACCTGGCCGGCCAGCGGCCGGGGGCCGCCCGAGGCCGCCGCGGCCCGGACGCTCACGCCCGCCTCCCGGAGCCGGCGGACGAGCTCCCGGTGGACCGGCTGGGCGAAGAAAAAGAGAACGCTTTCGGCGACCTTGGGGCCGATGTCCTCCACCCGGACCAGGTCGTCGGCCGCGGCCGCCTCGAGCGCGTCGAGAGTGCCGAAACGGGCGGCCAGGGTTTGAGCCAGGCGCTCGCCGACATGGCGGATGCCCAGGGCGTAGAGGAGGCGGGCCAGCCCGCGGCCCTTAGAGGCCTCGATCTCGTCGACGAGGTTGCGCGAGCTCTTCGGGCCCAGGCGCTCGAGGCCGGCGAGGTCCTCGGCGCGGAGGCCGTAGAGGTCGGGGATGGAGCGGACGAGGCCGGCGGCCAGGAGCTGGTCGACGACCGCTTCGCCCAATCCGTCGACGTCCATGGCCCGCCGGGACGCGAAGTGGAGGATCGATTCGCGGATGCGGGCCGGGCACGAGGCGTTGACGCAGCGCGAGATGACCTCGCCCTCCGGCCGGAAGACCTCCGTGCCGCAGACCGGGCATTTGGCCGGCCACTTGAAGGGCTTCGAGCCCCGGGGCCGGCGCTCCGTCATGACCGAGACGACCTGGGGGATGACGTCGCCGCTCCGCTCGATGAGCACGTAGTCGCCCACCCGGACGTCCTTGCGCCGGAGCTCCTCCTCGTTGTGGAGGGTCGAGCGGCCGATCGTCGTGCCCGAGAGCTTGACCGGCTCGAGGACCGCCACGGGCGTCAGCGCGCCGGTCCGGCCGACCTGGACGACGATGTCGTTGACCCGGGTCGTCGCCTGCCGGGCCGGGAACTTGTAGGAGATGGCCCAGCGCGGCGATTTGGCCGTCGTCCCGAGCTCCCGCCGCGCCTCGGCGTCGTCGACCTTGACCACGATGCCGTCGGCGTCGTAGGCGAGCTCGTCGCGCCGGGCGTTCCACTCCCGGTAATAGGCGAGGACGTCGTCGAGCGCCGGGCAGAATCGCGAGTGGGGGTTGGCCGGGAAGCCGAGCTCCCGGAGCCGCCGCAGGGCGCCCCACTGGCTGGCCTCCTCCCGGCCGTCGACGAAGAGATAATAGAGGAAGACATCGAGGTTGCGGGACGCCACCTCTCGCGGATCGAGCAGGCGGAGGGAGCCCGCCGCCGCGTTCCGGGGGTTGGCGAAGAGAGGCTCGCCGGCTTCCTCGCGGCCGCGATTGATCTCGCGGAAGGAGGCGAAGGGCAGGTAGACCTCGCCGCGGACCTCGACCTCGCGCGTCTCGGGGATGAGGAGCGGCAGCGAGCGGATGGTCTTGACGTTGGCGGTGACGTCGTCGCCGCGGACGCCGTCGCCCCGGGTCACGGCCCGGGCGTACTTGCCGTCCCGGTAGAGGATCGAGATGCCGAGCCCGTCGATCTTGAGCTCGGCGGTGTAGGCGACCGGCCGGTCCCCGAGGATCTTCCGGACGCGGCCCTCGAACTCCCGGATCTCGTCCTCGTCGTAGCCGTTGTCGATGCTCAGCATCGGGGTCCGGTGGCCGACGGCAACGAAGCCCTGGACCGGCTTCTCGCCTACGCGCCGGGTCGGGGACTCCGGCGTCACCAGCTCGGGGAAGCGGTCCTCGAGGGCCCGGAGCTCGGCCATGAGGCGGTCGAACTCGGGATCGGAGATCTGGGGATCGTTGTCGACGTAGTACTTGCGCTCGTGATAGAGGAGGTCGCGGCGAAGCGCCTCGGCGCGGGCGCGCTCCTTACGGCCGGCGGACGAGGGAGACACGTCGACCCTCCTGTCTCCCGGGGACCCGGGGTCCCCGGTCCCTTCCGAAAACGTCGTTACTTGCCGAGCCGGGCCTTGACCTGGGCGACCAGGGCGTTGAACTTGTCGAGGACGCCCTTCTGCGAGGCCTGGATCCTGGCGATGGCCTGGTTCTCGGCCTCGATGTTCCCGTTGAGCGTCTTCAGGAGCCGCTTGTCGGTCTCGGAGAGGTCCTCTTCGCTCTTGCCCTCGAACTTGGCGTCGATGGTCTTGTTGAACTCCTCGATGGCCTTCTTGTGCTCCTCGATCTTGCCGTAGCTCGAGGCGAGCTCCTTGTCCTGGCCGACGAAGAGGTTCTGGGCCATGCCGAGGAAGTTCTTCTGCTGGGCGGGGACGAGGTAGGCGGCCTCGATGTTGGCGTTCACCGCCTCCATGGTCTTGGACGGATCGGTCTTGACCTGGGCGTTCAGGATGACGGCGATGTTCTGGGCCAGCGACCCGGTCTTCTTCTTGGCGTAGCCTTCCTTGAAGATGGCCAGGGCCTCGTCGATCTTGTTCTGCTTGTAGAGGGTCTGCCCGAGCAGGGCGGCGCTCTCGGGGCCCTGGTCGGCGGCGTAGAACTGCCGGAAAACCTGCTCCGCTTCGGCGAACTTGCCGCTCTTGTAGAGGGAGTTGGCCAGCCCGTTCAGCTGCTTGGAGATGCTGGCGTCCTTGTAGAGGCCGTACGCTTTGATGTAGTTCTCGGCGGCCTTGCCGACGTTGCCGGCCTTCTCCGCGAACTGGCCGATCATGGCGTAGCCGCCGGCCTGGAGCTGGGACGAGAGCTTCGCGTCGCTCTGGCCCTTGCCGAAGTCGATGAGCTTATGGGCCGCGGCGTCGGCCTTGTCGCCCTGTCCGGCCTTGTTGTAAAGGGCGGGGATGGTGGCCAGGAGCTGGAGCCGCGTCTGGCCGTCGATGCCGTCCATGCCCGCGGCCTTCTCGCCGGCCGCGGCGGCCTTGGCGGGATCGGTCGAGGCGCACGGCGTCAGGCAGAAGTAGGCGTAGGCCCAGTGCTCGTTGGTCGTGCCCTGGCCGGCGTACTTGCCGAGATAGGCCTCGAGGGCCTTGGCCTTCAGACAATTATCGGAGATCTGCATGGCTTTGAGATATTCCTCGTCGGCGCTCTGGGCGACGGCGAGCCCCGTGAGAAGGGATCCCAAGGCCACGATCGCGAGGAGTGTCCTTTTCATGCTAACCTCTCTGCAAAAATTTCAGGCATCATAGCCCGCATCCGTGTGGTTTGTCAATATCGCCTCATTCCACCCTCAATAATAGCAATAAATATGCCAGAATTGCGGTATAATAAGCGCCATGGACCGGAAAACCGCCTTCGAAAAGGCCTTTCTCGAGGCCGTGGGCGCCTCCCTCTCGAAAAACGTGCCCTTATCGGCCCTGTCCAGCTTCGGCATCGGCGGGCCGGCCGACCTCTTTTTCGAGGCCCTGACCGAGGAAGAGCTGGCCAGGGCGGTCTCCCTGGCCTTTGCCGAGAAATACCCCTTTTATGTCATCGGGGGCGGGTATAACCTCCTCTTCGACGATGCCGGCTACCGGGGGCTCATCGTTCGTAACCGCCTCGAGGGCGTCCGCCGGGAAGGACACTGCCTGAGCGTTCTCTCGGGGACGAGCCTGTCCTGCGTGCTCAACGAGGCCGTCGCGGCCGGGCTCACCGGCCTCGAGTTCCTGGCCGGCATCCCGGGGACGGTCGGGGGCGCGATCTACGGCAACGCCGGGGCCTACGGCTGGAGCATCGGGGACGTCCTCCACTGGGCGACGATCCTCTGGCCCGACGGGGAGCGCAAGACGGTGGCCAGGGAGGACCTGGGCTTCGGCTACAGGGACTCGGTCCTCAAGAGGAAGGCCGGGACCGTCCTCAAGGCGACGCTCCTCTGCACGCCGGGGGACAGGGCCGAGTCGGAGGCCCGGATCCGGGAGATCCTCCAGAAAAGGTGGGCCAAGCACCCTCCCCACGGGACGGCCTGCGCCGGAAGCTACTTCAAGAACTCCTGCTCCGCGAGCGGGGCCCGGATCGCCGCCGGGCAGCTCCTGGACCAGGCGGGCGTCCGGGGCATGTCCGTCGGCGACGCGGCCGTCTCCGACATCCACTGCAATTTCATCATCAACAGGGGGAACGCCAAGGCGTCCGACGTCCTCCGCCTGGCCGAGGAGCTCAAGGAGAAGGTCTTCCGAAAGTTCGGCGTCCGCCTCGAGGAAGAGGTCATCCACCTCCGAGCCGACGCTTCAATGCTCTGACCCGGCCGGCCGGAAGGCCGCTCCGCGCGGCCAGGCCGAGGATCCGGCGGCCCAGGGCCCGATAGATCTCCAGGGCGGCGGGATCGCCGCCGAGGGCCTTCAGATGTTCCCCTACAGTCGCCACGTCCCCCCTGAGGATGGGCCCGGTCAGGGCCTTTTCCAGCCCAAAGTTTTTTACGTTCTGTAAAGTTCCTTGTACGAGGGGGAGGAGCACGGCTTCGGCGGCCCGGCGGTCGAGACCGGAACCGGCCAGCAGCTCGACCGCGGCCGCCTCCAGGGCGACGAAGGCGTTGGACGCCAGGCTGCAGGCGGCGTGGTAGAGGGGCTTGTCCTTCTCCGCGAGGAGAAGGATGTGGCCGCGGAGGGCCCGGACGAGCCGGCCGCAGACCTCGAGGGCCGCCGGGTCGCCCTCGACGCCCCAGGTGATGCCGGCGAAGACCGTGGCCGGGACGTCTTTCCGCGGGACGGATTGGACCGGATGGCAGGAGGCGGTCCGGGCGCCCCGCCGCGCGAGCGGAGCGAGGACGCGGGCCGGCAGGAGCCCGCTCGTGTGGACGACCGTCCGTCCCGTCCAGTCGACGCCGCTTCTCGCCAGGGTCGCGGCGACCCGGGCGACCTCCGCGTCGGGCACGGCGACCACGACGAGATCGCCGGGGCGCGACGAGGCGTCGAACGCGGCCGCGGCGCGCCCGGCTCCGACGACGCGG
>JBFYNT010000179.1:0-25153 GCA_041304225.1 Candidatus Aminicenantota bacterium | reverse complement strand
CCGGCCGTGTTGATGATGTCGTCGTCCCGGCCGGCGAACCAGAAGTAGCCGTCGGCGTCGAGCTTGGAGCGGTCCCCCGTGATGTACCAGCCGTTGCGGAACTTCTTCTGGAAGGCCTCTTCGTTGTTCCAGTAGGTCCTCATGCGCGAGGGCCAGTCGAACTTGAGGGCGACCAGGCCGATCTTGCCGTGGGTCGCGTAGGGCTCGTTCTTGACCGGGTCGAGGACGGTCCCGGTGATGCCGGGGAAGGGCTTGCCCATGGAGCCCGGCCGGACCTCCATGTCCGGGTAGTTGCCGATGACGATGGAGCCCGTCTCGGTCTGCCAGTAGGTGTCGTAGAAGGGCTTGCCGAAGACCTTTTGCGACCAGACGACGGCCTCGGAGTTGAGCGGTTCCCCGACGCTGGACAGGTGGCGGAGGGACGACAGGTCGAACTTCTTGATGATCTCGTCGCCCGCCTTCATGAGCGAGCGGATGGCGGTCGGCGCGGAATACCACATCGTCACCTTGCGCTTCTCGATCCACCGGTACCAGGCCTCGGCCGAGAAGCCGGCGTCGAGGACGCACTGGGTGACGCCCAGGGCGAAGGGGGCGATGATGCCGTACGAGGTGCCGGTGACCCAACCGGGGTCGGCCGTGCACCAGTAGATGTCGTCGTCGCGGAGGTCGAGGGCCCACTTGGCCGTCAGGTACTGGGCGATGAGGGAATAGTGGACGTGCTGGACGCCTTTGGGCATGCCGGTCGTGCCCGAGGTGTAGTGGAGGACCGAGGGCGACTCGGCGGTCGTCGGGTGGACGTCGAAATGCTCGACCGGCGCGGCTTTCTCGAGCGAGAAGGCGACTTCGCGGTCCTTGAGCGGCGCGACGCCGTCGTGGTCGACGACGATGATGTGCCTGAGGTGCGGCATCTTGTCCAGGATCTTGCGGACCTTGGGGGCGTGCTTCTTCTGGGTGATGACGGCCGTCGTCTCGGCGTTGGACAGGCGGACGAGGAGAGATTCGTCGCCGAAGGCCGAGAAGAGCGGCTGGGCGATGGCCCCGGTCTTGAGGATGCCCAGGAAGCCCAGGTAGAGCTCGGGGATGCGGTCCAGGAACAGGCAGACGCGCTCGCCCGGCTTGATGCCCAGGCCGCGGAGGAAGCCGGCGATGGTGTTCGAGGCCAGCCGGATGTCGTTGTAGGTGTAAGTCTTCTCCGCCCCGGTAAAGCCCTCCCAGTAGAGGGCGACCTTGTCGCCTTTGCCCTGCTGGCAGACGCGGTCGGTGCAGTACCAGCCGATGTTGATGACGTCGCCGGGCTTCCAGCCGAGCTCCTTCTCGGCGATCGACCAGCTGAAGTCCTTGACGCGTTCGTCGTAGGAGCCGATGTTCGACATGAGCGATTCCTCTCTCGTGGGGATTAGGCGGTCTTCGTCTCGAGAACGACCACGGCCGAGGCCAGGTCCTTGATGTGCGTGAGCGAGACTTCCATGGCCGCGATGCCGTGGGCCGCGCAGAATTCCTTGACCTTGCCGTAAACGACGAGCTCGGGCTTGCCTTGGGCGTTGTTGACGACCTCGATGTCGGAGAACTTGTGCCCGCCCGTCCAGCCGGTTCCCATGGCCTTGAGGAAGGCCTCCTTGGCGGCGAACCGGGCGGCGAAGTGCAGGGCCGGCCGGTGCTTGGATTCGCAGTAGGCGATCTCGACCGGGGTGAAGAGCTTGGTCTTGAGGTTCTCCGTGCGGACGAGCTTGTCCTCGACCCGCTGGACCTCGATGATGTCCGTTCCCGCCCCGAAGATCAAAGGATCACGCGCCTTTCATCGATGGATGTCCGCCCGTAAAAACGGACCTTTATTATAGATAAGCCCGGCCAAAAGTCAAAAGCGGGGTCGTGGCGCTCAGAGGCGTTCGACGACGGACCTGAGCTTGTCCCGGACCTCGAGGCCCACGGCGCCCAGATCGGGGTTCTGGACGGCCGCCATGGAGGCCAGAGGGTCGACGGCCGCGACCTCCACCCGGCCCGGGCCGAGCTCCTGGACGATGACGCTGCAGGGCAGCATGGTGCCGATCTTGTCCTCGGCCTGCAGGGCCTTGTAGGCGTAGGGGGCGTTGCAGGCCCCCAGGATGCGGTAGGGCCGGAAGTCGACGCCGATCTTCTCTTTCAAGGTCCTCTGGACGTCGATCTCGGTCAGGACCCCGAAGCCGTCCTTCTTGAGCTCGGCCTTGACCCGCTCGACGGCCTGGTCGAACGGCAACGAGATGGTCTTATTGAAATAGTAGCTCATTTCCGCTCCTCCCCCTTCACGGGCCAGATTACGCCGGCCGAAACCGAACCGCAAGACACCGGGTGAAAAAAAAGGGCCGGGCCCCTATTTCGGGACTTCGCTCAGCTTGATGCCCAGGGCGTCGGCGACGCCCTTGCCGTAGGCCTTGTCGGCCTTCAGACAGTTGCCGATGTGCCGGAGCTTGACGGCTTCGGGGGCGTTGCGGATGTCGGCGGCCGTGTTGGCGAAGAGCGCCTTCTGCTGGGCCGGCTTCATCAGCCGGAAGAGCTTGCCCGGCTGGGTGTAGTAATCGTCGTCGTCCTTGCGGAAATCCCAGCGGTCGGCGGCGCCCTCGAGGGCGAGCGGCGGCTCGGCGAAATCGGGCTGTTCCTTCCACTCGTCGTAGCTGTTGGGCTCGTAGCCGAGCGTGCTCCCCTGGTTGCCGTCGACCCGCATCTGGCCGTCCCGGTGGAAGCTGTGGACCGGGCAGCGCGGCGCGTTCACGGGGATGAGGTGGTGATTGACCCCCAGGCGGTAGCGCTGGGCGTCGCCGTAGGAGAACAGCCGCCCCTGCAGCATCTTGTCCGGCGAGAAGCCGATGCCGGGAACGATGTTGGCCGGATTGAAGGCGGCCTGCTCGACGTCGGCGAAATAATTTTCCGGGTTGCGGTTGAGCTCGACGACGCCGACTTCGATCAGCGGGTAGTCCTTGTGGTACCAGACCTTGGTCAGGTCGAAGGGATTGTAGGGCATCTTGGCGGCGTCCTTCTCCGGCATGATCTGGAAATACACCGTCCAGCGGGGGAAGTCGCCCTTCTCGATGCTCTCGTAGAGGTCGCGCTGGTGGCTCTCGCGGTCCCTGCCGACAAGGGCCTCGGCCTCGGCGTTGGTCAGGTTCTTGATGCCCTGCTGGGTCCGGAGATGGAACTTGACCCAGAAGCGCTGGTTCTTGGCGTTGATGAGGCTGTACGTGTGGCTGCCGAAGCCGTGCATGTGCCGGTAGGTGGCCGGGATGCCGCGGTCGCTCATGACTACGGTCACCTGGTGCAGGGCCTCGGGCAAGGAGGTCCAGAAATCCCAGTTGTTCCGGGCGCTCCTCAGGTTCGTGCGCGGGTCCCTCTTGACGGCGTGGTTCAGGTCGGGGAACTTGAGCGGGTCGCGCAGGAAAAAGACGGGCGTGTTGTTGCCGACCAGGTCCCAATTGCCCTCTTCCGTGTAGAACTTGACGGCGAAGCCCCGGATGTCCCGTTCCGCGTCGGCCGCGCCGCGCTCGCCGGCGACCGTCGAGAAACGGATGAACAGGTCGGTCTTCTTGCCCAGGGCCGAGAAGACCTTGGCCTTGGTGTAGCGCGTCACGTCCTTGGTGACCTTGAACGTGCCGAAGGCGCCCGAACCCTTGGCGTGCATGCGGCGTTCGGGGATGACCTCCCGGTCGAAATGCCCCAGCTTTTCCAGGAACCAGACGTCCTGCAGCAGGGCGGGGCCGCGGGGCCCGGCCGTCATCGTGTTCTGGTTGTCGACGACAGGCGCTCCGGCGACGGTCGTCAGCTTCTTTTGGCTTTCGCTTTTCTTTGCCATGTCTCTCTCCTTCTTGTTCCTTCGATGGCCCGGCCGGCTCAATAGTTCTCGGCCAGGATCTCGTAGTAAGCCCGGGGGTGCTTGCAGGCCGGGCACAGGGCGGGCGCTTCCGGGCCTTCGTGGACGTAGCCGCAATTGATGCAGTGCCACTTCACGGCGGCCGGCCGCTTGAAGACCTCGCCGGTCCCGACGTTCGCCGCCAGCTTGCGATAGCGCTTCTCGTGGAATTCCTCCACTTCGGCGATCTCCTTGAAGGAGGCCGCGACCTCCGGGAAGCCCTCGGTCCGGGCCGTCTGTTCGAAGCGGGCGTAGATGTCGCTCCATTCCATCTTCTCGCCGGCCGCCGCGGCCTCGAGGTTGGCCTTGGTGTCCCCGATCAGGCCGGCCGGGTAGGCGGCGGTGATCTCCAGGTCGCCCCCCTCCAGGTGCTTGAAGAAGACCTTGGCATGCTCCTTCTCGTTCTCGGCGGTCTCCGTGAAGATGGCGGCGATCTGCTCGTAGCCCGCCTTGCGGGCCACGCCGGCGAAATAGGTGTAGCGGTTCCTGGCCTGCGATTCTCCGGCGAAGGCCTTCAGCAGGTTCTTCTCGGTCTCGGTGCCCTTGATGGATTTGCTCATGGGTCATGACTCCTTGTGATTTATTGACGGCTGATGGCAGTCCGCGCACCAGCCCCGGAATTCCGTCTGATGGCCGGAAACGATAAAGCCCGTGCGCTTCGAGACCCTGTCGTCGAGCCCCGGGTCGACGGGCTCGTCCAGGTCGAAGACCCGCCCGCAGGCCTGGCAGCGGAAGTGGTAGTGGATCGCCTGCTTGAGCTCGTACCTGGACAAGGTGCCTCGGACGTCCAGGACCGACACGGTCCCCTTCTCGATCAGGACCTGCAGGTTGCGGTAGACCGTTCCCTTGCTGATCGTCGGGATGGTCTTGCGGACCGTCTCGTAGATCTGGTCGGCCGTCGGATGCGACCTCGTGCGGCTGAGAAAGGCCAGGATCGCATTCCTCTGCTTGGTCTCCCTCATCGCTTTATTAGTATTCATTCCTATTACTGAATATAACAAGCGACACCAAGGATGTCAAGCCCCACCCAAAAAAGGAGCCGGACCGGCCTATTTCTTCGGATAGGCCGGCTTGGGAGCGAACTTCAACGGGTTGGCCTTGATCTTCTCGAGCATGACCGCGATGGCTCTCTCGAGCTGGAGGTCGCGCCCGGCCACCGCCGATCCGGGGTCGTTGTCGACCAGGACGTCCGGGTCGGCGCCGTGGTTCTCGACCCACCACTTCCCGTCCCGGCCGTAGAAGGCGTTGTTGGACTGCTGGACCGAGCCGTTGTCGATGGTCAGCTGCTGGTTGAGGATGCCGACCAGGCCGCCCCAGGACGGGACCCCGACGACCGTACCCAGTTGGCGGGCCTTGAAGTGCTCGACGAAGGCCTCGCCGTCCGAGCCGTTGTTCTCGTTGGAGATGACGACGTAGTTGCCGTTGCCGGCCGAACCCGGGTAGCGGAACGGGACCATGCCGCGGAGATTGTTGTAGGCCGTGAGCTGGCGCTCGAGCTTGTCGATCAGGAAATACTCGGTCCAGCCGCCGGAGTTGCGCCTGACGTCGATGATGACGCCCTCTTTGTAACGGAAGGCGCGCCAGTACTTGTCGAACTCGCCGATCCCGCCGCCGCCCATGGCGTTGATGTGCATGTAGCCGACGCGGCCGCCCGTGGCCCTGTCGATGGCCTTGATGTTGTCGTCGATCCAGCGGAAGTAGCGCAGCTGGGCGTCGCTGCGGACGGGCTCGATCTCGTAGGTCTTCGCGCCCGCCGGGGTTGGCGCGGCGTTGACCGTGACCTCGATCTTCTTTCCGGGAGTCGTCTGCAGGAGCTCGAAATAATCGTCGCCGGCTTTGAGCGCGGTCCCGCCGATGGCCAGGAGGAAGTCCCCTTCCTTCACGGCGATGTCGGGCCGGACCAGGGAGCCTCTCAGGTCGAGGTTGATGTCGGTCGGGCCGTAGATCCGGCCCAGCTTGTAGAGGCCCGTGGCCTTGTCGGGGACGAGGTCGGCCCCGAGCAGGCCCGTGAAGACCGGCGACGAGGGCGCCGCGCCCGGGCCGTAGTCGCCGCCGCCGATGTAGGTGTGGGAGACGCACAGCTCGCCGACCATCTGGGACAGGACCCAGTTGAGCTCGGCCCGCGAGGACAGCTCCGGGATGTAGGCCCGGTACGTGTCGCCCATGGCCTTCCAGTCGCGGCCGTGGAAGCCGGCGTCGTAGAAAAAGTCGCGGTACCAGCGCCAGGCGTCGTTGAAGATCTGGTGCCACTCCTTCTGGAGATCGACCCGGTAGACGAGCCCGGAGAGGTCCAGCTTGTCGCCCGCCGATCGGGAGGCGAAGGCCTTGTCGACGGCGTTCGTGAAGAGGTCGCCCTCGCGGCGGACAAGAAGCGTCCCGCCGTCCGGCGAGAGGGAGAAGTCCCGGACCTTGCCGTCGAGGACAACGCCCTTGCGGGCGGCCATGTCGAAGATGTGGAGGGCCCACTTGGTCGCGCCCTGGGGCTTGGAGATGTCCTCGTACTCGTCCTCGGTGAACCCGTCGACGGCGAGCCACAGGACCTTGCCCGGACCGGCCTTGAGGTGGAAATAGTTGCCGGCGGGAACGGGCACGGGGAAGGTCCGCTGGACCAGGCCGTCCACATCGATGCGGAAGGGTACGGGGGCCGCTTTGGCGCCGTCCTTCTCCCCCGGTTCGCCGGCGAACGGCGGGGCCTCGCCGGCCCGGAGCTGGACGGCCATGATCCGCTGGGGCGTGGCCGCGACGTGGTTGTCCTCGTAAAAATCCATGAGCAGGTCGAAGTTCCGGCTCGAGACGTAGTAGAGGTAGTCCCCGCTCGCGTCGAAGGCCGGGTAGAGGTTGTCGTAGAAATCGGTCGTCGCCGCCGCCTTCTTCCCCGTCTCGATGTTGTAGACGAAGATCTGGCTGTTGCGGTTGGCCTGGACGAAGCTGTAGGCGATCCATTTGGAGTCGGGCGACCAGGCGTAGTCGGCGATCTCCCAGGTGAACTCGTCGTTCTTCATCTGGTTGGAGGAGTCGACCTTGACCAGCTTCTTGGCCGCGACGTCGACCCAGAAGAGGGCGTAGTCCTTGTTCCCGAAGAGGATCTTCTTCCCGTCGGGCGACCAGGCCAGCTTGTAGACGGTCCGGTCGAGAGTGGTCGTGACCGGCGTCCAGTCGCCGCCCGCGGCGGGCTGGGTGTAGAGCTGATAGTCGCCGCTCTTGTCGCTGAAGAAGGCCACGGTCTTGCCGTCGGGCGAGAGGGCCGGATAGATCTCCCGGGTGCCCGGGGTCCCGGACAGGTTCTCGGCCGGGCCGGCGCCCGTCGGGACGCGGAAGACGTCGCCGCGGGCGGCCAGGACGACGGCCGCTCCGCCGTTGCCGACGCCGGCCGCGTGGATGTATTCGCGCGGGTTGATGACCCGGTCGCGCAGGGCCCAGCGGTCCGACGGGACCTTGACGGAGATGCGCGCGTCCGCGCCGGAGGCGACGTCGAGGACGCGGAGGCGTCCGTCCTGGACGTAGACGATGGACTTGCCGTCCGTGTTCGGGAACATGACGTCGAAGTCCGCGTATTTCGTGACCGGCGCGACGTCCTTCGTGCCGAGCTTCTGCGTGTAGAGGTTGGCGATGCCGTTGCCGCGGTCGGAGACGAAATACATCAGCCCGCCGGCCCACATCGGGTAGCTGTTCTTGCCGACGTAGTCCGTGACCGGGGTGTAGGTCTTGGCCGCGGCGTCGTAGAGCCAGATGTCCTGGTACTGGCCGCGCTGGTAGCGCTTCCAGTAGTACTCCTCGCTGCCGCGCCGGCAGTAGAGGAACTGGTGCTTCTCGGGGATGAAGCTGATGAGGACGCCCCGCTCGAGGGGCAGGCGGACGGGCGCGCCGCCCTTGACGCCGACGCTGTAGAGGTTCGGGTCGCGGCCGACGACGTTCTCGAACATCGACCGGAAGACGACCTCGGTCCCGTCGGGCGTCCAGGCCACGACCTGGGCCCCGCCGGGGTTGTAGGTCAGGCGCACGGGCGCGCCGCCCTCGGCCGGCATCAGGTAGACGGCCGGGGCGCCGTCGTAGGCGGCCGTGAAGGCCAGCCATCGGCCGTCGGGCGAGAACTTGGCGAAGCTCTCGGTCCCCGGGAAAGTGGTCAGGCGGGCGGCGACGCCGCCCTTGGCCGGGGCGGTCCACAGGTCGGACTCGTAGGTGAAGGCGATCCGGTCGCCGTTGATGGTCGGGTAGGTGAAGAATCGTCCTTCGTCGGCAGCGGCCAGTGCCGCGCTCAGAAAGAATGATGCCAGGATGAGGGCCAGGGTCTTCTTCATCTTTCCTCCTTGTCATCCGCCGGGTGACGCCCCGGCCGGTTTCTCTCCAGGGTACGCGGTCAGACCGGCCAAATCAAGCCGCGCCGTTCACAGAGAGGGTCAAACCTACCCTTTATCAGAAAGTGATAAAGGGTAGGTTTGACCCTAGCTTTTCAAATCGCGCCGAGGCGGCGGCCGACCTTGCGGAACTTGTCGAGGGCGAACTCGATCTGCGCGGTCGAGTGGGCCGCGCTGATCTGGACGCGGATCCGGGCCTTGCCGACCGGGACGACCGGATAGCTGAAGCCGATGACGTAGACGCCCTCCTCGAGCAGGGCGCTCGAGAAGGCCTGGCTGAGCCGGGCGTCGTCGGGAAGGTGGCCGAAGAGGACCGGCACGATGGGGTGGATGCCGGGGACGATCCGGAAGCCGGCCTCCTCCATGCCCTTGCGGAAGAGCCGGGTGTTGGCCATGAGCCTCTCGCGCAGCTCGGCCGACTCGCCGAGGATCTTGAGGACCTCGACGGTCGCGCCCGTGATGGCCGGCGACAGCGAGTTGGAGAAGAGGTAGGGGCGCGATCGCTGGCGCAGGAACTCGACGATCTCGCGGCGGCCGGCGACGCAGCCGCCGGAGGCCCCGCCGAGGGCCTTGCCGAAGGTCGTGACGATGAGGTCGACCCGGTCCAGGCAGCCGCAGTGTTCGTGCGTGCCGCGTCCGGTCGGGCCGATGAAGCCCGTGGCGTGGGAGTCGTCGACGAGGACCAGGGCGTCGTAGCGGTCGGCCAGGTCGCAGATCTTATCGACCTGGGCGATCGTGCCGTCCATGGAGAAGACGCCGTCGGTGACGATGAGCTTGAACTCGGCCTCGCGGGCCTCGACGAGCTGGTCCTCGAGGTCGTCCATGTCGTTGTTGCGGTAGACGAACCTCTTGGCCTTGGCCAGGCGGACGCCGTCGATGATGGAGGCGTGGTTGAGCTCGTCGGAGATGATGGCGCACTTTTCGTCGAGCAGGGGCTCGAAGACGCCGCCGTTGGCGTCGAAGGCCGAGGAGTAAAGGAGGACGTCGTCCGTGCCCAGGAACTCGGCCAGCCGGCGCTCGAGCTCCTTGTGGACCTGCTGGGTGCCGCAGATGAAGCGGACCGAGGCCAGGCCGAAGCCCCAGCGGAAGAAGGCGTAGTTGGCGGCGGCCATGACCCGGGGCTCGTTGCAAAAACCCAGATAGTTGTTGGCGCAGAAGTTGAGGACCTTGGCCCCCGACTCGGTCCGGATCTCGACGCCTTGCGGGGTCTCGAGGACGCGTTCCTTTTTATAGAGGCCGCGGGACCGGATCTCGTCGAGCTCCGCGGCGATATGGTCTTTGAATTTTCCGTACATGGGCGCTCTCCGTTCGAAGCCGGGGATATTATAGGGGGAAGGCCGGGAAAAACAAGGCCGGGAGGCCCACGGCCGGCTACGGGCTGTCGGGGGCGATCTCGGTGGACTGGGAGAAGTGAAAGCGCCACCGCCCGTCCCGCCACAGATAGATATCGACGAAGCGAACGCGGTGACGGAATTCCGTCGCGTCGTAACGGCCGCTGATCGACCCGAGGCCGGTCAACAGGCCGACCTCGCCCAGGACCTCGACGGCCAGGTCCTCGACCTCGAACATGTCCAGGCGGAGACCGTTCGGCCCGTAGGCGTCCAGCACGGCCTGCCGGCCTTCGACGTCGCCCCGGATGGAATGGGACCGGAAATCCTCGGCGTAGAGGGCCCGCAGGGCTTTCCTGTCGCCGGCGAGAAGGGCATCGCGGACGGCGCGGACGGCGGCCAGCAGGCCCTCGCGGTCGGGCCCGGACGGCGGTTTCAGGCTCTCGGACATGGTATTCCTCTCCGCGTCCTATTTTCTATGGACGACCGACGGAGAAGCCTGGGCCGTCGGCCAGATGATGACGTCGCTGACGTTGACATGGAGAGGCCGTGTGGCGCACCAGACGACGGCCTCGGCGACGTCGTCGGGCCCGAGCGGCGTCAGGCCCTGGTAGACCTTGCCGGCCCTCTCCGCGTCGCCGTGGAAGCGGACCAGGCTGAACTCCGTCTCGACCATGCCCGGGGCGACCTCGCTCACCCGGATGGGCGTCCCGCTGAGGTCGAGGCGCAAGCCCTTGGAGAGGGCCCGGACCGCGAATTTGGAGGCGCAGTAGACCGCCCCGCCCGGATAGACCTCGTGGCCGGCGATCGAGCCGATGTTGATGATATGGCCCCTCCCCCGCTCGACCATTCCCGGGATGACCGCGCGGCTGACGAACAGGAGCCCCTTGACGTTGGTGTCGATCATCTCCTGCCAGTCGTCAAGCAGGCCCGCCGGCAGCTTGTCCAGGCCGCGGCTGAGCCCGGCGTTGTTGACCAGGACATCGATGGCCCGCCACTCCGTCGGAAGACCGGCGACAGCCCGGTCGACGGCGGGCTGGTCGCGGACGTCCAGGCGGAAATAGTGGACGGCGACTTTGTAGTCCGATTCGAGCGCCCGGGCCAGCTTTTCCAGCCGCTCGCTCCGGCGCGCGCACAACAGGACCCTGGCCCCGAGGCCGGCAAAGGCCCGGGCCGTCGACTCCCCTATTCCGGAGCTGGCCCCGGTGACGAATACGGTCTTATCACGCAATGACAGCATCGATGCTCTCCTTTATGGGCCGGCTGCGGCGAAGGATAAGGCCAAAGCATAGGAGCCGAGGCGGCCCAAGTCAAGCCGGCAAAATGGGGGGCAAAATGGGGGACATGATACCTATTACCGAATTTCCGGGGAACGAGGATGGGAGTAAAGGGGATCGGGGCCAATGAATGGGAAACGGGTATCATGTCCCCCATTTTTCATGCTATAAATCGTCCATGCCAGATCCCGCTGCCCGGACCGAAACTCCGTCCGCCCTGCGGAAGTGGCTCGTCGCCGTCCGCCCCTGGTCGTTCCCGGCCTCGACCATGCCGGTCGTCTACGGCACGGCCCTGGCCGCGGTACTTGGCGGGGCCCGCTTTTCGCCCTTCCGTTTCCTCTGGGCCCTAGCCACTATGGTGGTGCTCCATGGCGCGGCCAACATGCTCAGCGACGTCTTCGACTTCCGGCGCGGCCTCGACAGAGAGGTAACGCCCGTCAGCGGGGCCGTCGTCCGCGGCTGGCTCACGGACAACGAGGCCCTGCGGGGCGCGGCCGCCCTTTTCGCCCTAGGGACGGCCTCCGGCCTGCTCATCGCCGCCGTGACCGGGCCGGCCCTCTTCGCCGTCGGCGCGATCGGGGTGGCCGTGGGCGCAAGCTACACGCTCCTCAAGGCCCGGGCCCTCGGCGATCTAGCCGTCTTCCTGAACTTCGGGCTTCTCGGCGCGGCCGGCGCCTGGATCGTCCAGACGGGACGTTTCTCCTGGCTCCCCGTCCTATGGACCGTGCCCATGGCCCTGCTCGTCATCGGCATCCTCCACGCCAACAACTGGCGCGACATGCTCTCGGACGGCGAGCGGCGCGTGACGACCGTTGCGGGTCATCTGGGCGACCGCGGCTCGCTCGCCTACTACGGATTCCTCCTCTTCGCCCCATTCGCGATCGACCTCGCGTTCATCGCCATCCCGCGCCTGACCGGCGGACCCGTCCGTCCCTTGCCGCTGACCTTCCTCGCGGTCCTCCTGGCCCTGCCGAGCGCGCTTCGTCTCTGGGGCCGGGCGGTGCGGCGCGCGGCGCCCCGCCGCCCGATGGATTTCATCATCCTTGACGGCGCTACGGCCAGCCACAACCTCGTTTTCGGCCTGCTCAGCACGGCCGCCGTCGTCCTCGAATATCTGTTGAGGTGGGGATGAAACCCGCCCGCCCGGGCGGCGATCCCCGGCTCCACGGCGCCGTGGGTCTGGTCGCGGTAGCCCTATTCATCGCCTTGTTCCGGTTCGGGCGCCTCGGCCCCCTCGATTTTTGGGCCTGGCTGGCCCTGAACATCCTGGTCGTTCTCGGCCTGGCCTTGGCTGTCGACCGGGGCTATGCCCTGCGGCTCGCCGCGGACCTCCGGACCCGACCGGTCCTCAAGATCGCCCTCGGGCTCGTCTCGGCCGCCGCGCTCTATGCGGTCTTCGCCCTCGGCCGCCTCGTCGCTCTGCGTCTTTTTCCCTTCGCGGCGGGCGGCATAGCCGGCGTCTACGCCCTGAAGGCCGGCACGCCGCTCCTGCGCGTCGTCCTGCTCATCGGATTGGTCATCGGGCCGGGCGAGGAGCTCTTCTGGCGCGGCTTCTTGCAGGAACGGACGGGCGCGACGACCAAACCCGCGTTCGGCTTCGCCCTGACGACCCTTCTCTACGCGGCCGTCCATCTGGCCAGCGGCAACATCATGCTCGTCCTCGCCGCCGCCGTCTGCGGCCTCTTCTGGGGGGCCCTTTACCTGCGCTTCCGCTCGCCGCTTCTCAACGTGGTCAGCCATACCCTTTGGGACCTGCTGGTCTTCGTCGTCTTCCCGTTCTGAAGAAAAAGGGACCAGGTCCTCGCGTTTCTCGGCGAAAATTGGCGTCTGCGAAGACCAGGTCTTTTTTTTCAAGGCGATTATCCCAAGAACGGGTGGCGGGGGGCGGCGGGAAGCGGAGTCTGCGGAGCGACCTGCAGAATCGAGGCCGAGTGCTCGAGGGCTCGATTCTGATAAATATCTTAAAAGAGGGCTTTCTTAAGATGTTTCCCAGATGCGTCGCTCCGAGTCGCTCCGCGACGCATCTGGTCCTCCGCTCCCCAAGGTCCGCTCCAGGTAGGCCGGACGGGAACGCCACCCGACAGGACCCGTTCGGGGATAATCGGCTTGCGTTCCGGGGGGACACGTCCCTGGGAGGTACAGGTCCCCTAAGTGAGGTGTTCGATCAGGATCTTCAGGCCGATCCCGATCAGGATGAGCCCGCCCAGCAGCTCGGCCCGCCGGCCGACGACGCGCCCCGCGACCGGCCCGAGCTTGGCCCCGGCGAGCGTCAGGACGAAGCTCGTCGCGCCGATGACGGCCGCCGGATAGAGGATCCCGGCCCGGACGACCCCGAGGCTGAGCCCCACGGCCAGCGCGTCGATGCTCGTGGCCAGGGCCAGCACGAAGAGCCGGGACCCCTGGGTCCGGTCGGGGCGGCAGGCCTTTTCCTCGTCGTCGCGCTCGAACGACTCGTGGATCATCCGGCCGCCGATCAGGGCCAGCAGCCCGAAGGCGACCCAGTGGTCGATACCCTTGATGAGCCCGAGCAACCGGTCGCCGGCGAACCAGCCGATGACGGGCATGGCGAACTGGAAGCCTCCGAAAAAGGCGCCCATCCGGACCGCCTGTTTCGCCGTCAACCCCCGGCTGCCGCAGGCCAAGCCCAGGGTGACCGCGAAACAATCCATGGCCAGCGCCAGGGCCATTCCGATGATAAGAACGAACGACATGGGCTGTCTCCGAGCGGGACATTATAGCAAAAGCCGTGTTATAATAGGGAATTCGGGACGACCCATGGAGACGACAGAGCGCATCCTCCTTCGCGGCGTCCGGGTCCACAACCTGAAGAACATCGACCTGGACATCCCCCTCTACAAGCTCATCGCCGTCACCGGCGTCAGCGGCTCCGGCAAATCGTCGCTCGCCTTCGACACGCTCTACGCCGAGGGCCAGCGCCGCTACATCGAGTCCCTCTCCTCCTACGCCCGCCAGTTCCTCGAGCGGATGGACAAGCCCGACGCCGAGTCCATCGAGGGCATCCCCCCGGCCATCGCCATCCAGCAGAAGGGCGCGGCCAAGAACCCGCGCTCGACCGTGGCCACGGTCACCGAGATCTTCGACTTCCTCCGGGTCCTCTTCGCCCGGATCGGCACCGTCCACTGCCTCCAGTGCGGCCGGCCCGTTCTCCGCGACACGATCGACGGCATGATCGCCGAGCTCTCGGGCGAGCCCGCGGGAACACGCGCCTTCGTCACCTTCTCCTGGCCCCGCGAGCGGAGCCTGGCCCCGCTCAAAAAGGACGGCTTCACCCGGGCCGTGGCGGCCGGTGCCGTCGTCGACTTCGACCGGGCCGCGAAGTCGGCCGGACCGATCGACGTCCTCGTCGACCGCCTCGCCCTCGGCCTCGACGAGCGCGAGCGCCTGGCCGATTCTCTCGAGATGGGCCTCAAGAGGGGCGAGGGCCGGGTCCTCGTCCGGACGGAAGCCGGGCGGGAGTACCGCTTCTCCGAGAAGCTCGAGTGCAAGTCCTGCCGCCTTCCGGCCGACGACCCCTACCCCAACCTCTTCTCCTTCAACAGCCCCCACGGCGCCTGTCCCGAATGCCACGGCTTCGGCGACCTGGCGGTCGTCGACGAGGACAAAGTCGTCCCCGACCGGGGCAAGAGCCTGGAGCAGGGGGCGGTCGAGCCGTGGACCAAACCCCTGTCCAAGGGCATGCAGAAAGAGCTGCTGACCGAAGCCCGCCGGCGGAAGATCCCGACGAACGTCCCCTTCCGCGAGCTCAAGCCCGACGACCAGCGCTTCGTTCTCGAGGGCCGCGACGGCTATTACGGCGTCAAAGGCTTCTTCGACTGGCTCCAGGCCAAGAAGTACAAGGTCCAGGTCCGGGTCCTGCTCAGCCGCTACCGCAAGTACGTCGCCTGCCCGGCCTGCGCCAAGACCAGGCTCAACGCCCGGGCCCTGAGCGTCCGGGTCAAGGGCCTCCACATCGGCGACGTCGTCCGGATGACCGTCGGCGAGGCCTCGGCCTTCTTCGCCTCCCTCGGCCTCGAGCCCTACGAGCGCCAGGTGGCCGAAAAGCTCGTCCACGAGATCCGCAACCGCCTGCGCTTCCTCATGGAGGTCGGCCTCGACTATATCGCCCTCGACCGCATGACCTTCACCCTGAGCGGCGGCGAGGCCCAGCGCATCAGCCTGGCCGCGGCCCTCAGCGCCTCGCTCGTCGGGACCCTCTTCGTGCTCGACGAGCCGTCGATCGGCCTGCATCCGCGCGACAACCACCGCCTCGTCCAGATCCTCCGCTCGCTCCGGGACATCGGCAACACGGTCGTCGTCGTCGAGCACGATCCCGACATCGTCCGGGCCGCCGAACACGTCGTCGACATGGGCCCCCGGGCCGGCGAGGCCGGCGGCGAGGTCGTCTTCGAGGGCCCCTGGGAGGATTTTCTCCGCTCGCCGGATTCGCTGACCGCCCAGTACGTCCGGGGCGACAAGGAGATCGCGCCGCCTCCCGCCCGCCGGACGTCGCGGGCCTTCCTCGAGATCCGCGACGCCCACAAGCACAACCTCAAGCACCTCGACGTCCGCATCCCCCTCGGCGTCTTCACCTGCGTCACTGGCGTCTCCGGCTCGGGCAAGAGCACGCTCGTCCACGACGTCCTCTACCGGGGATTCGAGGGAACGTCGGACGACGGCTTCGGCGAGATCCGCGGCCGGGACAAGATCGCCAAGGTCATCATGGTCGACCAGTCGCCGCTCAGCGCCTCGCCCCGGTCCATCCCGGCCACCTACACCAAGGCCATGGACGGCATCCGCGACCTCTTCAGCGGGACTCGCGAAGCCAAGCTCATGGGCTTCCGGCCCGGCTACTTCTCGTTCAACACGGCCGGCGGCCGGTGCGAGGAGTGCAAGGGAGCCGGGGTCCAGGTCGTCGAGATGCAGTTCCTGTCGGACGTCAGCCTGGTCTGCGACGCCTGCAAGGGCCGGCGCTTCAAGAAGGAGATCCTCGACGTCCGCTGGAACGGCCGGACGATCGACGACGTCCTCGGGCTGAGCGTCACGGAAGCCTGCCTCTTATTCGCCGGGCGGCCCGAGATCACCAGGAAGCTCTATCCTCTCGTCGAGGTCGGCCTTGGCTACCTCAAGCTCGGCCAGCCGACCACAACCCTTTCCGGCGGGGAGCTGCAGCGCATCAAGCTGGCCTACCACCTCGTTCACGAGAAGGGCCGGAAGATCCTCTACCTCTTCGACGAGCCGACGATCGGGCTCCACCCGAACGACGTCGCGGTCCTCTTGAGGTCCTTCCAGAAACTCGTCGCCGAGGGCCATACCGTCGTCGTCATCGAGCACAACCTGGACGTCGTCAAGAGCTCCGACCACGTCATCGACCTCGGGCCCGAGGGGGGCGAAGCCGGCGGCCGGATCGTCGCCCAGGGGACGCCCGAAAAAGTGGCTCAGAGCTCCGCCTCCATCACTGCGGGATATCTCAAGGAAGCGCTCAAAAAAGCGAACGGGGGCGGCGCATCAACCCCCGCAATGAAACAACACCGCTAAAACGGCCGTACTTTTTATGGACATAGAACGATTTTAATACCGAGCCTTATGACCATATATTGTACTATATAGTTATATAAGTTATATATTATTTATAACAAACAAAATAACAGAATAATAGCATAGTTATATGTCCTATTTCTATACATTTCAATAATCTTATAATCGCTTTAGTATTCAGGCTTTTTGTTTATTATGTATATGTTATAAAATATCGTCTTCCTGGCACCATTCTTGCCAGTATAGCTGGCGTGAATCAAGGAAAAGGAATGGTGCGATGAAAATCAAGACCTCTCTCGTCCTCCTGACGCTTTGTTCCCTGGCCGTCGGCTCGCTCGGCGCCTCAGAAGCGGTCTGGGAGGTCATCATCCCGACCGGCCTCCAACCCTCGACGACCGTCCTGCCCGATCCCCTGCCGGTCCCGGTCTATGTGGAATACCTCCTCGAAGCCGTCCCGCCCGCCCCGGCCGTGACCGCGCCCCTGCGCCTGCCCATCTACCGGCCCGCCCCGCGGCCCGGCAAAGGGTTCTTCGACGCCAATCTGGTCCTCATGGTCGGCCTCAACATCGCCGACTACATCTCGACCAAGGAAGCCCTGAAGTACCCCGGCCTGACCGAGACCAATCCGCTGATGAAGCCATTCGTCAAAAGCCCGGCCGCGTTCGCCGCCATCAAGCTCGGGACCACGGCCCTGTCCTATTGGAGCATGAAGGTCCTCTTCAAGAAGAACCGGACCATGGCCTGGATCATGACCACGGCCAGCAACGCCTTGCTCTCCTATGTCGTGGCCAACAATTACCGTCTCATCCAGGGAGCCCGCGCCCGCTGACCCGGGACCGCCATGAACGTCTACCTCCAACGCTACCTGGGTCTCGACGAGGCCCGCGAGTTCGCCAAGCCCGCGGGCTTCCCGACCCTCAAGGTCCTGGAGAAGGACTATATCGGCTTCCTGCTCGAGGTCACCGACCAGAACCGGGCCGAGGTCTCGCGCATCCTGTCCATCTCCCGCTCGACCCTGTACCACAAGATCCGCCGCTACCGGCTCGGCGACGACGGATCGGACGCGTTCCCGGTCTGATCATCGGCGCTCTTGCCCCGGCCGCGTCGGACACTCCCCCGTCCCCGCGCTTCCTCCGCTCCCGGGCCTTGTGGTATCCTCGGCCCCCAACCCCATTCGAGGAGGCTCCCTTGATAGCCGAACACCGACCCGCCCTCTCGGGCGCCCTCGCGCTCGCCGCCGGACTCGTCCTTCTGGCCGGCGCCGTCTCCCCCTGCACCCTGGCCGTCGTCTCGGCCAAGGCCGCCAGGAACGGCCGCGCGCTGATGTGGAAGAACCGCGACACCTCGACCCTCGACAACAAGCTGATGTCGCTCCAGGGACCGAAATACGCGTTCACGGCCGTCGTCGACGCCGCCGACGCCAAGGGCGACGAGGTCTGGGGCGGCCTGAACACGGCCGGCTTCGCCATCATGAATTCCCAATCCGACGATCTCATCGACGAGTCGCGCAAGGGCGACGGAGCGGGCAACGGCGCGTTCATGAGGATGGCCTTGGGCGAATGCGCCACGGTCCGGGACTTCGAGGCCCTGCTCGCCCGCCACAAAGGGAAGTACGACTTGGCCGCCAACTTCGGCGTCATCGACGCCGCGGGCGGCGCCTGCTTCTTCGAGACGTCCCGGGACTCGTACCAGAAGTTCGACGCGGCCGATCCCCGCGTGGCCCCGTTCGGCACCCTGGCCCGGACGAACTTCGCTTTCACCTCCACGGACCACCTCAAGGGCGGCGGTTTCATCCGCTTCGAGCGGATCTCCCACCTCGTCGAATCCGCCCGCGGCGCGAACCGGATCGACGCCCGGTTCATCCTGCAGGAGGCGGCCCGCGACCTCGTCCACGAGAAGCTCCACTCCTACCCCCTGAGCCGGACCCTCCCGGAGGACCCGGCCGAGCCGCTCTACGTCAACACCAACGACACGATCAACCGGAACTCGAGCGCCTCGGCCATCGTCTTCGAGGGCGCCCCGTCGCCCGACAAGGCCCACCTGGCCACGATGTGGGTCATCCTTGGCCAGCCCGTGGCCGGCGTCGCCGTCCCCGTCTGGCCGGGAGCCGGCCGGGTCCCCGGCCCGACCGCCGGGTCGCCGACCGCGCCTCTGTGCGATCTCGCCCGGGCGCTCGTCGCCTACCTCTATCCCGACCGGCGCGGGCGCATGCCCCAGTATCTGAACGTCACCCGGCTGCGGACCTTCGGCGGGGAGGGCCTCCCGGCCAAGCGGCGGCGCCTCGAGGACGAGGCGCTGGACCGGACGGCGGCCCAGCTCGCCCGGTGGGAGTCGACGAAACCGACCGCGGCCGAGGTGGCCGCCTTCCAGGAAGCCGTCGCCGTAGCGGCCTACGAGGGGTGGAAGAGGGAGCTCGGGGACATCCGCTAACGCGCCCCGCGGAGCCTCAGAACCATTTCTTCCGGCGGAAGAAGTGCACCATGCCGCCCACCAAGGCCAGGATCACGACCCATATGAGGGGGTACGACCAGCGCCAGCCGATCTCGGGCATGTGCTCGAAGTTCATCCCGTAGACGCCCACGAGGAAGGTGACGGGGATGAAGATCGTCGAGATGATGGTCAGGACCTTCATGACCTCGTTCATCCGGTTGGAGACGCTCGAAAGGTAGGTTTCGAGCATGCTCGTGAGGATCTCCCGGAACGACTCGACCGTATCGATGACCTGGACGGCGTGGTCGTAGACGTCGCGGAGGAAGATCCCCGTCGTCTTCTTGATGAGGGGCGTCTCCAGGCGCTCGAGGCCCATGGCGACCTCGCGCAGGGGCCAGACGGCCTTGCGCAGGTCGATCAACTCCCGCTTCAGCGCATGGATCTCGTGGAGCAGCTCGCGGCGGGGCTCGGCGACCAGCTTCTCCTCGAGCGCGTCGATCCGCTCCCCCATCCCCTCCAAGACGACGAAGTAGTGATCGACGACGGCGTCAACCAGGGCGTAGGCCAGGTAGTCGGGGCCGAGCCCGCGGATGCGACCCTTGCCGCTTCGGATACGTTGGCGGACCGGATCGAGGCAGTCGCCCTCGGTCTCCTGGAACGACAGGACGAAGTTGGGCCCGAGGAGGAGGCTGAGCTGGTCGGTGACCAGGCCACAGACCGAGCCGTCGGACTCGACCATGCGCAGAACGACGAAGACGGCGTTCCCCAGGTCCTCGGCCTTCGGCCGCTGGGTCGTGGTCATGATGTCCTCGAGGACGAGGGGATGGATGTCGAAGCGGGCCCCGAGCTTCTCGATGACCGCGGCGTCGTGGACGCCGTCGACGTTGATCCAGGTGACGGTGGCCGTCTCCTTGAAGGCGAAGCATTCCTCGACGGAGTCGACCTCCTTCTCGAAGAAGCCCGCCTGGTCGTAGTCGATGACCGTGATCCGGGGCCGGTCCATCTTCCGGGTCCCGACGTGCATGAGCGTCCCCGGCGACATCCCGATCTTGTCGGAACGCTTGGCCTGCTCGCTGTCCATGCCCACCTCCTGCCCGAGTTTCCCCCAGGATAGCCGCTTTCGGCCGGAAACGCCAGCCGGCCCGGGTCGGCTCAGATCCGGCCCAGGGCCTCGATCTTTCGGACGTAAGCGTCGACGTCGAACTTGCGCCTCAGGCCGGCCGCGTTCATGTACCGGACGGTCCCGAACACCGGGCGCCGGCCCCAGGGCCGGTCGTGCTTGCCGAAGGTCCAGGCCACGCCGGCGAACGAGTTCGGGTCCCGGCCGTCGAGCGCATAGGCGTTGTTGAGGGCCAGGGCCGTCCGGAAGGCCTGCCGGGGGGAGACCGACCATTCGAGGATCTTTTTGCCCCAGTACATACGCATGTAATTATGCATCCGGCCCGTCAGGACCATCTCCTTTTGAGCCGCGTTCCAGTAGGGGTCATGGGTCGTGGCGGCCTCCAGCTCGGCCCGCGCATAGAGGTAGGGCCGCCGGTCCCGGGCCTGCTCCAGGAGCGTCGTCCGGCTCCAGGCCGGCAGTCCCTCGAACCGGTCGTAGGCCCGGTTGTAGAAGACGTAATTGAACGAGAGCTCGCGCCGGACGATGAGTTCCTCGAGGAAAGAGGCCTGGCCGTAGGCCGGCCCCTTCTTGACGGCCAGGGCCACGGCGAGCGCGGAGATCTGGCCGAAGTGGAGGTAGGGGCTGAGGCCGCTCGCGCCGTCGAGGGACGGGTCGTTCCGGTCCTCGGCGTAGGCGGCGAGCTTCTTGGCGACGAAGGTCCGCAGGAGCCGCGCCGCTTCCGACGGACCGCCGCGCAGGAACGGCGACCGCCCGATCGAGCGGTCGATGGCCAGCCCGGCCAGAACGGCGTCCGTATCGCCGATGGCCAGGCTCTCGACGCCGGGCTCGACCGCCTCGACCCGCAGGGGCGTCTCCCGGAGCGGCGCCAGGAACCCGTCGAGCGACCGGTAGATCTTCGGCCGCAGGGTGGCCGCGGCGTACGCTTCCTTGGGCGAAGCCGTTCCGACCGGGACGATGACGTTCGTCGCCACTTCGATCAGGGGGCACTCGAGGGCGGCCGCGGCCGCCCGGCGCCAGGATCGTTCGACCCGGACATAGCCGTCGTCGACGACCATCAGAGCGGCGTCGCGGCCGAAGGCCGCCGCCTCCGCGGCCGGATCGCCCTTGCGGACGACCAGGGAGATGCCGCGCCGGCGCAGGGCCTCGCGCGTCTCTTTCAGGCCTTCGAGCATGAAGGCGTAGTGCCGCTCATTGGCTTCGGGATAGGCTTCGGTCAAGACGAACAGCGCGGCCAGCGGCTTCCGCAGCTCGTTGGCCGCGCGGACGGCGTACTCCAGGGCGTGGTTGGCCTCGGCCCGCTGGGCCGCCTGCATCCAGTAGACGACGAAGGGGCGCCCCGTCGTTTTCCGGGAATTGAGCGCCCGGACCCGCTCGGCCGGTATCGACTCGCGGACCATGGCTTCAGCCGGCCGGGGAGGCCGGGCGCGCCTTTACTTCAGCCGCGTCCCGACGGCCGTCCAGTCGATGTTCTTGAAGAAGGCCTCGATGTAGTCGGCCCGCTTGAGGCCGTAGTCGATCATGAAGGCGTGCTCGAAGACGTCCATGACGAGCAGGGGCGCGCACCCGGCCGGGTGGCTGACATCGTGCTCGTTGATCCAGAAATTGATGAGCCGCCCGTTGGCCGGGTCCTCGTAGAGGACGACCCAGCCGATGCCGCGCATGGCGCCTGTCGCCCGGAACTCCTTCTCCCAGGACTCGAGGTCGCCGAACTGTTCGGCCAGCCGCCGGGCCAGCGGGCCGGCCGGATCGAGCGGCGCCTTGCCGCCGAGGTTCTCGAAGTAGAGCTCGTGCAGGCGCATGCCGTTGAATTCCCAGCCGAGCCGGCGCTTGAGCTCCGCGAACTCGGGCGTCCCCGCCTTGCCGTCCTTGGCCATCAAGCCGAGGATGTCGAGGACCTTGTTGGTGTTGGCGACATAGCCCTGGTAGAGCGTGAAGTGGTTCTTGAGCAGCGTCTCGCCGAACCCGGGCATGCCGATGAGCTTGGAGTAATCCTTCGCCGTATAGTTCATGTTCCGTCCCTCCTTTAGAGCGCTGGTCTCCCTGGCCCCGGCCGGAAGGCTCCGGGTCACCGCGAGAACGGTCCCCCCGAAACCCGCGAACTTGATGAACTCCCGGCGCCGGAGCACGATACGCGACCTCTTTCGATTAAATCCTATCAAATATGTAGGAATTAATCAACTTTTTTTGCGGACGCCTTCTCCCCGTCGAGGCCGACCTTGGCCCGGATCTCGGCCTCGAGCTCGGCGGCCAGCTTCGTGTTCTCCTTGAGCAGCTTCTTGACGTTCTCCCGGCCCTGGCCGAGGCGCTCGCCCTTGTAGGAGTACCAGGTCCCGGTCTTTTCCAGGAGGCCCGTGTCGAAGCCGACGTCGACGAGGTCGCCCTCCCGGGAGATGCCCTCGCCGAAGATGATGTCGAACTGGGCCTCGCGGAAGGGCGGGGCCATCTTGTTCTTGACGATCTTGACCTTGGCCCGGTTGCCGACGACGCTCTCGCCGTCCTTGATGACGGACAGCCGCCGCACGTCGACCCGCAGCGAGGCGTAGAACTTCAGGGCCCGGCCGCCGGTCGTCGTCTCGGGGTTGCCGATGAAGACGCCGATCTTCTCCCGGAGCTGGTTGATGAAGATGAAGCAGGTCTTGGACCGGGCGACGATGGCCGTCAGCTTGCGCAGGGCCTGGGACATGAGCCGGGCCTGGAGGCCCATGTGGGCATCCCCCATCTCGCCCTCGAGCTCCGCCTTGGGGACCAGGGCGGCCACGGAATCGACGACGATGACGTCGACCGCGCCGCTGCGGACCAGGACCTCGGCGATCTCCAGGGCCTGCTCGCCGAAGTCGGGTTGGGAGATGAGCAGGTTGTCGATGTCGATGCCGATCTGGGCGGCGTAGGACGGCGAGAGGGCGTGCTCGGCGTCGATGAAGGCCGCCTGGCCGCCGCGCTTCTGGGCCTCGGAGATGACGTGGAGGGCCAGCGTCGTCTTGCCGGTGGCCTCGGGGCCGTAGATCTCGATCACCCGGCCGCGCGGGAAGCCGCCGATGCCCAGGGCCAGGTCGAAGGAGATCGAGCCGGTCGGGATGGCCTCGACGGCCACCGCGGCCCCCTTCTGGCCGAGCTTCATGATCGAGCCCTTGCCGAACTGCTTCTCGATCTGGGAGAGGGCGGCGTCGATGGCCTTATGGCGGGATGACGTCCTCTCTTCGCTCTCGGCGGCCTTGGCCGCTTCCGCATCGCGGGCCGTGTCTTTCTTGACCATGTCGGTTCGCTCCTTGTCCGTCTCTTTCTTGGCCATCTCCTCCCTCTCTCGCTCTCAGAGTTTACCTGGATTGCCCCTGGCTTTCAACCCGGGCCATTAACAAGCCGAACGGCGTTTTCATTAAAGGTTATCGCGGGAAGCCGTTGAACATGAGGTCGTAGTCGTCGATGAGGCCCTGGTCGGCGAAGCTGAAATAGCGGTTGGCGCCGACGACGATGTGATCGAGGACCTTGATCTGGACCACCCGGGCCGCGAAGACCAGGTCCCGGGTGACCTCGCGGTCGCAGAGGGACGGCTCCGGGTCGCCCGAGGGGTGGTTGTGGGCGAAGATGAGGGCCGAGGCCTCGTACCGGAGGGCGTCCCGGATGACTTCCCGGGGGTAGACGGCGCTCGAATCGACGGTCCCCTCGAACAGGGTCTTCTCCTCGATGACCTGGTTCTTCGGGTCGAGGAAGATGACCTTGAACCGCTCCGTCTTCAGGTCGCGGAGGGCGTGGCAGAGGTAATCGTAGACTTCCTGGGACGAATGACAGACCGGCCGGCTCATCATCCGGTCCTTGAGGAAACGGCGGGAGACCTCATGGACGAGCTTCAGGCCGAAGACGTTCCGGACCCCGATGCCGGGGATGCGCCGCAGGTCCTCGGGCCGGGCTTCGAGGACGCCGCCGAAGGTCTTGAACGCCTTGAGGGCCTCCCGGGCCGGCCGCTTGCAGTCCCGCCGGGGCGTCCCCAAGGTCAGGAGCATCTCGACGATCTCATAGTCCAGGAAGGCGGCCAGGCCCCCGTTGAGGAACTTCTGCCTCAGGCGGTCCCGGTGCCCGGTCCCTTCAGGGATCTTGCCGTCCGGTCCTCTTTCGCGCTCGCTCATGGCGTCCGTTATAAGAGACGCCCGGCGAAGCGAGTTTATCGCATGGCCTGCGCTTTTTTTCAGTCCTTATAGAGAAGATCGATGAGCGGTTTGAAGACCTTCTCGACGATGTGGCGCTTGACCTTGAGCGACGGCGTCAGCTCCGTGTCGGCGTCGAAATCGCGCTCGAGCAGGATGACCTTCTTGATCCGCTCGTAGGAGGCCAGGTTGGGGGTCGTCCGGTTGACCTCGGCCAGCAGGAAGTCGGCGATCTCCTCCTTCTCGACCAGCTCCTTGCGGCTGCCGAAGGGGATGCCCTTCGATCTGGCGTAGGCCTCGAGCTTGTCGTAGTTCGGGACGATCAGGGCCGAGATGAACTTCCGCCCGCCGCCGACGACGACCGCGGTCTGGATGTAGGGGTTCGTCTTGAGCAGGTTCTCGATCGGCTGGGGCGCCACGTTCTTGCCCCCGGCCGTGACCAGGATGTCCTTCTTCCGGTCGGTGATGACCAGGAAGCCGTCCGCGTCGAAGTGGCCGATGTCGCCCGTCTTGAACCAGCCGTCCTCGAAGGCCTCGCGGGTCTCCTGCTCCTTCTTGTAGTAGCCTTTCATGACGTTCGGGCCCTTGGCCAGGATCTCGCCGTCCGGGGCGATCTTGATCTCGACCTCGGGGACGAGCTGCCCGACGGTCCCGAACTTCATCTTCTCGAAGGTGTTGCAGGCCAGCACGGGGGAGGTCTCGGTCAGGCCGTAGCCCTCGAGGATGACGATGCCGATGGCGTAGAAGAACTCGGCCACGTCGGCCGAGAGCGGGGCGCCGCCGGAGACGAAAAAGTGGACCCGGCCGCCCGTCTTGGCGATGATCTTGCCGTAGACGAGCTTGGCCGCGATCTTCCGCTGCAACGCGAGCGCCCCGGGGATGGGCTGGTGGCGGATCTTACGGGCCCCGTACTTCTTGCCTACGCCGATGGCCCAGAAGAAGATCTTCCGCTTGAGCGGCGACTGGGTCAGGACGTTGTCCATGACCTTGGCGTAGATCTTGTCGAAGAGCCGGGGCACGCTGATCATGATGGTCGGCCGGACCTCGAGCAGGTTCTCGGCCACGGTCTCGATGCTCTCGGCGTAGTAG
>JBFYNT010000178.1:0-6815 GCA_041304225.1 Candidatus Aminicenantota bacterium | reverse complement strand
CTCGACCGGGATCACGCTGAGCCGGAAATAGAGGTCTTCCCGGAAACGCCCGGCCTTGACAGCGTCCCCCAGGTTCGTGTTGGTGGCGGCGATCAACCTCACGTCCGCCTTCCTCGTCGAGGTGTCGCCGACGCGCTCGAATTCCCTCTCCTGGACGAAACGCAGCAGCTTCGGCTGAAGGGGGAGCGGCAGGTCGCCGATCTCGTCCAGGAAAAGGGTGCCGCCATCGGTCGCCGCGATCCGGCCCGGGTTGTCGCGGACGGCCCCCGTGAAGGCGCCCTTGACGTGCCCGAAGAGCTCGCTTTCCAGGAGCTCGGGCGGGAACGAAGGGCAGGAGATGAGGCTGAACGGCTTGGCCGCCCGGTCGCTCCAGGAATGAATGGCCCGGGCCAGAACGGTCTTGCCCGTTCCGCTCTCCCCGCCGAGAAGGATCGTGGCCTCGGAAGCGGCGGCCTGGCGGGCCACGCTGACGGCCCGCTGCATCCGGGGGCTCGAGCTCGAGAAATCGATCTCGGGGTGCTGGCGCCCGAGGTCCTCTTGCAAGGCCGCGACCTTCTGCTCCAAGGACCGGACCTCGAACACCTTGCGCACCGAGAGGTCGATCTGAGCCGGCGTGAACGGCTTGGGAATGTAATCGGTGGCCCCGCGCCGGATGGCCTCGACGGCCGTGTCGACGGAGGCGTAGGCGGTGATGACGATGATCTTGAGCCACGGAGAGGCGGCCAGGAGGGCCGGGATGAGGTCGAGGCCGTCGTCGGTGCCCAAGCGGAGATCGACGAAGGCGAGATCGAAGGACCGGCGCGAGGCCTCGGCCAGGGCGTCCTGGAAGTTGCTGACGGCCGTGACCTTGTGACCTTCCGTCTCGAGAGCGATGGTCAGCGTCCTGCGGATGTTGGTCTCGTCGTCGACGACGAGGACATGGAGGGAGGGATCGACGACCGGGCCGCTTTTTTCAGGTTCCATAGGGATGTCCGTGGCGCGCCTCAAGCATAGCGGACATGCGGGTTGGATTGCAAATCCGGGAACAGGCGAGGGGCGACGAGTTGGAGGATCTAGTGGGTGTCGTCACGCGCCAGGGGGGACTCGGAATGCGGGCAGGAAGGTCATCAGAAAGACCAGGAAGAGATCCAGTTCGGCATAGATGAACAGCGGGATAGCCGCCTGCGTCGTCGGATCCATTGGGGTGAGCACGGAAAAGATCTTGGTCAGAACGGTGAGAAGGGCGAGCAGGACGATCAGGATGACGCGGATCTGTGACGGCGTAACCATAGGCTTGCGTGTCCGTTGGGGTGCGGCCAAGAGCAAAAGGACCGCGATGCTTAGGGTCAACGAGGGAATATGACGCACTCCGTAGGTTCCCGGCCAGAATGGGGCAAATCCTCGAAGGAGGTCCCAGAAGCCATGGGCCCCCGAAGCGGGAGCCGAGAGAAGCATGATGTAGGCCAAGACTCCAGCCGCGAGGCTGCTTAACGGAATGAACAGTACGACCCAGATGTAGGCCCCGATCCGTTTCGACTCACCCATGATTGAATCCCCCCTCGTGATCTTACCCATATGGTAACGCCGGTTTTACGCCGAAGTCAACGGCCCCTTAACCCCTTTCAAGGCGGGGCGTCGAGATCTTAAGGGAAGAGCTTCTTCGTCAGGGCGGCCAGGTTCCTGGCATGGGCTTCGCAGCAGTCGAGCGACCTCTTGTCGGGCCGGCCGATCGAGACCGGGCCGTAGTGGTCGTAGCGGTGGTCCCCGTGGACGACCATGCCGTGGATGAGGAGCGCCTGGAGGATATCGAGGACCGTCGTCTCGTTGCCGCCGCCGATATTGGCCGAGGAGGTGAACGCCCCGCCGACCTTCCCCCGGAGCTTGCCGTGGAACTTGACGCTCTCGTCGAGGAGCTTCTTCAGCTCCCAGGCCATGGTGCCGTAGTAGGTCGGAGAGCCGAGGACGATGCAGTCGTAGCCGAGGAGGTCCGCCGGGGCCGTTCCTTCGACCGTCTTCAGGTCCACTTCGAGGCCTTGGCCCTCGAGGACCTCAGCGATCCGGGCCGCCATCAACTTGGTGTTCCCCGTCCGGGAATAATAGGAAACCAGGGCTTTGGGCATCGCGTTCCTCCTGGGACGCCGCCGATTATGACCAAGGCAGAAGCCCAAGTCAAACCGGCATGTGTGGACTTTTTTAGAGGCGCCCTTCGCACACAGGATTGAACACATCGCTCCAAAATAGTAGCATCGGTCGATCGCTAGGGAAGTGAGGAGATCGAGATGAGCAGGCCCCGCATGGCCCTTGGTGGTCTCGTCGTCGTTTATCTGACAGGTATCCTTGCGCTGACGGCGGCACGGGCTGCGTCCCCCACGCCGGCAAGACCCGGGCAGATGCCCCAGGTCACTCTGAGACCGAACCTCACCATCGGCGTTGATGACGGGGACGAGAAACTGATATTCGGCATGATCGTCCGGGTCGATGTCGATGGCCGGGGGAATATCTACATCCTCGACTACCAGTTCAGCCGGGTCGGAGTCTTCGACAGCGAGGGCCATCTCTTGAGACAGATCGCCGTCCCGGAAGGGCAGGGCCCGCGGGAAACGACGGGCATGCCCGGCCTCTCCGTGACCCCCGGCGGGACGCTGTTCATCAACGATACGCGAAAAGTGATCGTCTATGATCCGGACGGCGGATATGTCAGGACTTTTCAGCCCGGATTCACGATCATTTCGACCGGCTGCCCCGGCACGGAAGATCTGGTCGTCCTGGGGCCGCACGGGGGAAGGATCCTGCATGAGTTCGACGCCCGAGGCGGGCTCGTCGCTTCTTACGGCGATATGTTCAGCCCCCCCCAAAAGTTCGAGTCGATGAAGGAGGCGCCGATCATCGGGGCGCCTCTTCGGTTCAGTTGCGCCAAGGACGGACGCGTTTTCGTCCTGAACCCTCATCAGTACGAGGTCTCGGTGTTCAAGGACCGAAAGCTGGAGGGGACCATCGAGGGCCGGAGTGACGCGTTCCAGCCCGTCCGGAGAACAGGCTTCGGCTTCGCGTCTACGGTCGCGGAGATCGTGCCCAGCGGCGATCTTGTCTTCGTCGCCCTATTGACGATGGATCCTAAGGCCAAGTTGACCGCCGACGTTTATCAAGCCGGCCGGCGGATCGGAACGATCGACCTGCCGGGGGAGCCCATGGTCGCGGATCGCCTCGGACTGATCTATGTGGCCGAACAGGAAGGGGGCCCGTTCGGGCGGCCGCAGCGAGAAGGGGATTTCCCGAAGGTCGTCCGTTACGCGGTCATAAAGAACTGAGCCAATACCGGCTCAATATGTTGAAATCAGCCGCTAGGCCTCTTCGACGAGGCCCCGCTTGGCGCCGACGGAGTCGTCACGGTCCTTCTGCCGGCTTTCGTGCCTCCGGCGGAGATCGGCGACGAGGGAGGCCATCCTGGCACGCATATCGCGGGCCGCGTCGAGCGATCGGCTGATCTTGGACTGGACGATCCAATCGAAGATCAGGCCGTCGAAGAGATAGTCCGCGAACTTCTCGAAGGAGCTGATCTCGACGCCCAACGGGGCCTCGGGCGCGGTCCGGAGGTCCGCGAGCTCTCTCCGGAACCGCCCCAGACGGGTCTGGACCTCGTGGATCGCCGCCTTGGCCCGGTCGATCTTGGAGTGCTTGACCGCCGTGACGATGAGGCCCCCGCCGATGAGGTCGACGATCCCCCAGGTCCCGGCGCTCTTGAAATAGGCGATGACGCCGTCGAGCCCGGCGATGACCTCGTCGCCCGCCGCGACGGCCTCGCCGATCTCCTTGATATCGGAGTTGACCTCGGCGATCCTGTCCGTCAACCGGACCAAGTCGGCGCGGCCGGCCCCCTCGATCCGGGCTTCCTTCCGTTCGAGAGCCCGGGCGTATTCGGCCTCGGGATCGCCGATGGCGGCCAGCCGGCCCTCCATGTCCGCGATGTCGCGCTCGAGCGACGCGACCTCGTGGGCGCTTTGGTCGTACTTCAGCTTGGCCGTTAGAACCTCTTGCCTTTCCTTGTTGAGACGGTCCTCCTTGCTCCCCAGGAATTGGTGGAACATGGCCGTCAGGCTCAATCCCTCGAGCCTCCGGACGTCGGCCTCCTCTTTCTTCAGGACGGCGCCGAGCTCGGCCGATCGCGTTCGTTCGGCGGTCAGGCTTTGGCGGGCTTCGCGAAGGGAGCTCTCGAGCTTCTGTTTGGCCCGGACCCTCTCCCGGGCTTCGATGATGACATCGTCGAGTGCTTTGGACGTCATGGGATCCTCCACCTCATAATACTGATTTTGGGCCGAATGCGTTCAAGCCGTGAAGGCGCCGCTCGTTACCCGGCGGTCAGGACAGGGCGGCCGGGGAGCGGCGGAGAACGCTAGGAGGCCTTGCCCGGTGGCTTTCCTGGCTTGACCTCTCCCGTTTTTTTTGGGATGGCGAGTCTTGTACAATAGCCGCGGGGAGGTGGAAATGCGCAAACAACCATTGGTCATGGTCCTCGTTCTGCTGATCGGTGCGGCCTTCTGCGGCCGCAGAGAGGGGGCAGGGGTCTCCCCTCCATCGACGACGATTGTGGAAGCCGAAGTCGCAGCTATCAAGGCGTTGCTCGCGGAATTCGTCGATCTTTATAACGCCGAGGATTTCGAGAAGCTGATTCCCGTCTTCTATGCGCCAAACGCGATACTCATGTCCCCCAACGCGCCGGCCAGAAGAACTCCTGAAGCCATCCTGTTTTCCTATGAGAAGTACAGCGAGTTGAACATCGAACATATCGATACGAGTATCGCCGAAGATGTGCGCGTGAGCGGGGACTTCGCATATGCTTGGGGGATGGATACGGGCACGACCACTCCTCGGAGCGGGGGAGAGCCCGTCCCCTACAGCTTGAAGTGGCTGATGGTCTTCGAACGCCAATCCGGTGGTGCTTGGAAGTGCCTGTATGAAATGTGGAACGAAAACAGCCTGGCCGCGGCTCTGAAATAGCCGAGGGCGGCAAGGCAGAAAACGTGGGGAGCGATGGGAGACGAACCCCCGAGGAGGCTCAGTAGATATCCCCGGACCGGTCGATGAAAACACGAGAGGTGCGGCATAGGACCGCGCGCTTTCTCTCCTTGGCGTCCAGGATCTTCTTGCGCATGCGGAGGGACTTGGGGGTGACCTCCAGCAATTCGTCGTCATTGATGTAATCCATCATCTGGTCGAGGGCCAGGATGGCCGGCGCGTCGATCTTGGCGGCGATATCCGACGTGGAGGACCTCATGTTCGTGAGGTGCTTCTGCTTGGTGGGATTGACCGCCAGGTCTTGGGCTTGCATGGTCTCGCCGACGATCTGCCCCTCGTAGACCGAGTCCCCCGCGGACACGAAAAGCCGGCCGCGGTCCTGGATGTTGGCCACGGCGTAGGTGGCGACGGTCCCGGCGCGGTCGGAGACCAGCACGCCGTTCCGGCGGCCGATGATCTTCCCGGCCCACTCCCGGTAGCCGAGATAGGTGTGGGCCATGACGCCGTTGCCCCGAGTTTGGCTCAGGAACTCCATCCGGAAGCCGAAGAGCCCCCGCATGGGAACGGTGAAGGTCAGCCGGGTATACGTCCCTTTCAGGTCGATGATCCTTTCCAGGACGCCCTTTTTCTCGCCCAGCATGCGGATGACCGTGCCGGAGCACTCCTTCGGCATGTCCGCGACCAGGGTCTCGTAGGGCTCGAGCACCGTATCCCCGTCCGTCTTGGTGATGACCTGGGGCATCGAGACCTGGAACTCGTAGCCCTCCCGGCGCATCTGCTCGATGAGGACGGCCAGCTGCAGCTCGCCGCGGCCGGCGACCGTGAACCGGTCGGTGGAATTGCCCCATTCGACGGAGATGGACACGTTCGTCCTCAGCTCTTTTTCGACGCGCTCGCGGAGCTTCCGGGAGGTGACATGCTGGCCTTCGCGGCCTCCGAACGGGCTGTTGTTGACCAGGAAGATCATGGACACGGTCGGCGGCTCGATGGTCAGCACGTTGAGGCGGATGGGCCTCTCGGGGTCGGCCAGGGAATCGCCGATGGTCACGGAAGGGACGCCGGCGAAAGCGAAGAGCTCGCCCGCTTCGACGACCGGCACCTCGGTCCGTTCCAGTCCCTCGAAAACGAACAGCTTCTGGACTTGCCCGAGGACCTGTTTGTCGTCCCCGGACAAGACCGCGATCGGGTCGCCGGTCCGGACGCGGCCTCCCAAGAGGCGGCCGATGCCGATGCGTCCGATATAGTCGTCATGGCTGATGTTGGTGATCAGAGCCGAGAGCGGGCTCTCGGGATCGTATTCCGGGGCCGGCACATGGTCCAGGATGGACCGGAAGAGCGGGGTCAGGTCTTTGGCCGGGTCGGCCAGGCTCGTCGTCGAGGTGCCGTTCCGGCCCGAGGCGTAGATGACGGGGAAGTTCCACTGCTCGTCGTCGGCCTCGAGCTCGATGAACAGATCGACGGTCTCGTCGAGGACCTCTTTGATCCGGGCGTCCGGGCGGTCGATCTTGTTGATGACGACGATGGGCCGGAGGCCCAGCTCCAGGGCCTTCTTGAGCACGAAGCGGGTCTGCGGCAGGGGGCCTTCCGCCGCGTCGATGAGAAGCAGAACGCCGTCGACCATCCGGAGGACGCGCTCTACTTCGCCGCCGAAGTCGGAGTGGCCGGGCGTGTCGACGATATTGATCTTGACGCCCTGCCAGACGAGCGACATGTTCTTGGCGACGATGGTGATGCCCCGCTCGCGCTCGAGATCGCCCGAATCGAGGATGCAATCGCCCATCTGGTCGATATTGCGGAACAGCTTGCACTGCCGCATCATCGCG
>JBFYNT010000177.1:0-10382 GCA_041304225.1 Candidatus Aminicenantota bacterium | reverse complement strand
GATCGTCGTCCGCTGACAACTCCCTCGCCCGTTCCGCCGATGATCGGCGTGTGATGATGGAGCTTATGGAAGGGAGGCCCCAGGCGCCCTCCTCCGTTTGGCCGGAAAATCGGCGTCTGGTATAATGCCTCGGCCGACTAAAGGTGTGATGAGAGACATACGCGAGGACCGGGCCTCTGTCCCGCCCCTGGGACGACGGGGGTTCCTCGCCCTGGGGGCCGCCGGACTGGCCCTCCCCTTCCTGACCCGGCTTTCCGCCTTCGCCTCGCCCGAGCCCATTCCCTCCGATCGTTGCCTGTCCTTCTACAACACGCACACGGGCGAATCGGCGACTGTCGCCTATTGCCGCTCCGGCTGTCTCGTCCCCGCCTCGCTCGACAAGATCGACCGCATCCTGAGGGACCACCGGACCGGCGAGACCAAGGCCATCGACGTCCGCCTCCTGGATCTCCTCACGCGCCTCTCCGGCGCGATCGCGACCGGCGAGCCCTTCCACGTCATCTCCGGCTACCGGTCGGCCCAGACCAACGAGCTCCTCAGGACGCACGGCGACGGGGTGGCCGCCCGGAGCCTCCACCTGCGGGGCCAGGCCATCGACATCCGCGTCCCCGGCCTCAAGCTGAGGGACCTCTATAAAGCGGCGGTGGATCTTCGCGGCGGCGGGGTCGGGATCTACGCCGGTTCGAACTTCGTCCACGTCGACGTCGGCCGCGTCCGCACCTGGTGACCGGACCTACTTCGGCGGCGCCGACGCCTTCTCCTCCAGCGCCCGGTCGAGGGCCGCGTCCCGGAGATAGATATCGTTGCGGAACTGGATCCGGCCTTCCCCGTCCAACCAGGTCGTCCAATAGAGAAGATGGACGTTGAGCGGCTTTCTCAGGACGACCACCCGGGTCGCCCCGCTTTCGATCGTCTCGAGGATCTTCTCCCTAGTCCAGCCCGGGTCGTCGCCGAGAAGATAGGCCGCCAGATCGAGCGGGCGCTCGACCCGGATGCAGCCCGAGCTCCGGTCCCGTTCCGCCCGGCCGAAGAGCCCGCGCTCGGGCGTGTCGTGCAGATAGACGTCGAACTTGTTGGGGAACATGAACTTGATCCGGCCGAGCGAGTTCTGAGGCCCGGGGTCCTGGCGGAACCTGAAGGACAGGGTCTCGCCGTCGAGGCCCGACCAGTCGACGCTGTCCGTGTCGATCTCCGCGGCCGCTTCGCTCCAGCCCTCGAAGACGCGGAAGCCCTTGGCCCGGAGGTACGAAGGGTCCTTCCGGACCTTGGGCAGGATGTCCTCGCGGACGAGCTTCGGCGGGACGGTCCAAGTCGGGTTGATCTCGACGTAGGACAGCTTCCCGCTGAAGTCGGGCGTGCGCCGGTAGGCCGACCCGACGACGACCGGCATGGCGAGGACCTCCCGGCCCGATTCGACGACGCCGAGCCGGAAATCGGCCACGTTGACGATGACGAACCTCTCGCCCAGGTCCTGCGTGATCCAGCGCCAGCGCTCGAGGTTGGCCCGGACCTGTTTGAGACGCCCGGAGGCGGGAACGCCGAGGGCCGCCGCCGTCCCGGCGCCGACGACGCCGTCGGGTTCCAGCCCGTGGCGGCGCTGGAAGGCCCGGACGGCGTCATCGAGCCCGCCGTCGAAGAGCTCCGGATCCGGGACGTCCATGGCGCCGGGATGATCGCCGGACGCGGCGAGCCTCTTCCTAAGCGCCGGGACCCGGGGATCGCGGCCGCCCGGCACGAGCTTCGGCCCCGGCGGGAAGTCCGGCCAGCCGCCGGCGGCGGCGAGGTCCCGCATGGCCCGGAAGGCCTGCCGCAATCCCTCGTAGACCGCGGACCGCGGTCTCAGTGAGGCGAGGGCCCCGGGGACGTCCCGGGCCCGCAGGCCCTTTTCCAGCGCGGACGCCAGGTCCTCGACGCGGCCCTTGACGAACCACTCCGATTGGATGGTCTCGGGATTGACCTGTCCGTGGACGAGGTGCGAGCCACAGAGGAGAAAGGCGTCGGTCAGGAGCATCTCCAGGTCGACGAGCGTTTCGGCGCGGACCTTGCGTGGGCCTTTGCGCTTGGCGGTCCGGACCTCCCCGAGCAGGGACTCGAGGGTCGCCAGGTGGTAGTTCCCCGGGTCGAGGCCGTCTTCGGCGACCTGGCGCAGGGCGTCGAGGAACGCGGCGGCGTCGCTGAGAGAGAGGGATCCGTCGATCCAGGCGGGACGGCCCTCACGGACCCGGTAGAAGGCCGGCAGGACATCCGAGCCGCAGAGCCGGTCCCTCCGGCAATAGACGACGCCCGATCCGCCCTCGGGCCCGAGCCGCTCGGCCAGGAGGGAGGCGACCGCCGGGACCGGGGAGACGGGGGCTTTCGCGCAGGTGCCGGCCGCGAGCGCGGCGAGAAGGAGCGGGACGAGGGGAAGGCGCCGGCTCATGGTCATGCGACGTAGGGGATGGTCTGCGGTCCTTCCGGCATGACGCAGATCGAGGCGCCGCGGCCGTATTTCGCGAGCAGTTCGTCGATCGTATCCTCGATGCGACGGCAGGGCCGGAGAAGCGCGGCCCGGACCTGGTCGTCCGTCAGGCCGTCCGACCGGACGTAGATATCCGCTTTTCGCTGGATGAGGGCTTGGATGTGGGCCTGCCACTGGTCCTGTTCGAGGAAGCCGGGGGCGCAGATCTTGGCCAGGAGCTCCCGCGGATCGCGGGACTCGCGCAGGATCTTCCCGTAGAGGCCGTGCTCGGGGAGGCCGTCCCAACAGCTCGCGGCGATGACGATGGCGCCGCCCGGGCGCACGATCGGTTCGGCGGCCCGCATGCCCTTGACCGACTGGTAGAGGTTGAGGTCGAGCGGGTGGCCCGAGTTCGTGGTGACCACGATATCGAAGGGCCGCGGCACGGCGACCATGGCCTTGTCCTTGACGAAGGCGCAGCCGGCGTCGTGGGCCGCGTCGAGGTCGCCGGCGAAGACGCCGGTCACGGCCTTGTCGCGGTTGAGCGTGACGTTGAGGAGGAAGAGCGTCCCGGCCTGGCCGGCGACTTCCCGGATCTCTTCCCAGATCGGGTTGCCCCGCGTGACGCCCCAGATGGCCCGGGGATGCCCGACCATCCCGGCGTCGTGATTGCCGAGGACGGTCCGCTGGCCGGCCATGCCCGGCATGATGGCCTTGCCGCCGCCGCTGAAGCCGGCGAAGAGGTGCGGCTCGATGAAGCCCGTCAGGACCTTGAGGTCGCAGCGCATGAGCTCGGCGTTGAGCCAGGTCTCGTGGCCTTTGGAGGTCACGCCGACGCGGACCTGGGTCGAAGGATCGAAGGTGTCGTTCTGGACGATGCGGCGCCGCTCGAAGATCGCGTCGCCGACAATGGAGCGGAGCTCGGCCTCGGTATTGGGCCGGTGCGTGCCGAGGGCGTTGAAGAGGACGATCTCGAGGCCGGGCACGGCGTCGAGGACTTCGAGCACGGCGCCGAGGAGGAGAGGGTTCGGCGCGGGCCGGGTGATGTCGCTGAAGACGACGCCGACGCGCGTTCCGGGGCGGACGAGGTCGCGGAGGGGCGGCGAGCCGAGGGGCGAGGCGAGGGCGCGGCGGACGGCGGCGGCCGGGTCGGGCAGGGCGGGAACGTAGACCGGCTCGACGACGGTGACATCGAGCGCGTCGTCGAGCTCGAGCGGCAGTCCGGTCTTCCCGTAGGCGAGCGTCAGTCGCATGGCACCGCTATTCTAGCCGAAACGCGACCAGGACGGTACCTGGTCTTCACAAACCCCGATCTCCCCCTGGACCTGTGAAGACCTGGCCCCTTCTTCTCTCGTCTTATCTGGGCTTGACCGGCTCCAAGCGGTAGAGCCCGGCGCCGTGAAAGGGCACGAGCGGCGCGAACTCGCCCCGGAAGGTCCCGATCCTCATCCCCGTCCAGACGTCGATGACGGCGACGTCGCCCGTAAAGCCGGCGTCGGCCAGCCTGACCGGGACCGGGAGGCCGGAGTCGAGCCCGCCGGCGGGCCTGTCGCTGGTGTTGAAGACGGCGACATAGCCCGCCTTTCCGTCCGCCGCTTCGGCCGCCCAGGCCGCCAGGCCGTTGGCGTGGAACAGTTGACGGTTGGCGCGGCTCCGCTGGTTGACGGCCAAGGCCTCCGCGTTGGTGATGAGGCCGACGGTCCAGGCGTCGCTTCCCGGCAGGTGCCCGCCGAACATCAAGGGACAGCGGGCGATCGTCCAAAGGGTCATGACCGTCAGCTGCTCGTCGCGGCTGAGGAAGTTGGACACGTCCTCGCGACCGCCGTGAGAGACCATCTCGAAGTAGCCCCGGTTCATGGTCACATTCCTCGACCAGCCCTCGGGCAGGGCCCGCAGGCGCCCGAGCGGCAGCATGTCGGGATCGGGCCAATGGCCGGGGCCGGCGAAAGGCGTCCACTCGTGGAGCCGCCGGAAGGCGGGCAGGACCTGGCTCCAATAATCCCAGAGGTCGCCGAGCAGGCGCCACATGTTGGCGTTCGCGGCGAGGTCGCCCGCCTTGTCGAGGGGCATCGGGCCGTAGGACAGGCTCAGGACGATGGGCCGGCCCGTGCGGTCGATGGCCCGGCGCATCATCGCGATCTCGGCGCCGCGGTAGCAGAGGTCGTCGGCCTTGACGAAATCGACGCCCCACCCGGCGAGCTGGCGGAACAGCGAGTCGTACCAGGCTTGCGCGCCGGGCTTGGCGAGGTCGACGCCCCACTGGTCCTCGTTCCAATCGCAATAGTCGGTCTTGTCGGCGATGTCGGCGGCGTGGAAGGGCGTGCCCTCGATGAGCGTGTTACGCTCGACCGCCAGGCGAGGGACGCCGCGGACGATGTGGACGCCGAACTTCAGGCCCTTGCGGTGGACGTAGTCGGCGAGCGGCCCGAAGCCGCGGCCGCCGGCGGCCGAAGGGAACCTCCCGGCATCCGGGACGAACCGGCCGTAGGCGTCGATCTCCGACTTCGAGTGGACGGGATAATCGGGCCCGAGCCGCTGGGGCTCCGACCATTCGATGTCGACGACGATAGTGCGCCAGCCGAGCTTGGCCAGGCGCGCGGCCATGAAATCGGCGTTGGCCTTGACCACGGCCTCGGTCACGGCCTGGCCGAACGAATCCCAGCTGGTCCAGCCGAGGGGCGGCGTGAGGGCCCAGGCGTGGAAGGGCGCGGCGACGGCGCGCGTCTTCCCGTCGTCCGTGGGGCGGTCCTTCCCGGCTAGCCGGCGGATGAGACCCGCTTCGGCCGCGGAGAAGGGGGCCCCGTCGGGCCGCAGGACGTCGTGGAACCAGACGGCCGGCTCCGGGCTGCCCTCTTTCGAGCCCCAGGGGAAGACCGTCTGGGTCTTGCCCTTGACGAGGCCCCAGTTCATGGCCCCGATCTCCTTGGCCCTGAAGAGCGGCAGGATGTCCTCGAAGCGGCTGCCGGCGGTCCGGGCCATGTACTCCGTGCAAACGAGGGGACGGCCGTATGTCGCAAGCCGGGCGATCCGGCCCTCGGCCTCGGCCTTCACTTGGTAGGAGTGGAACGTGACGATGTCCGACTGCTCGGCTTGGACCTTATTGAGTTCGGCGAGCTCCTTCGATTCGTCCCAGATCCCGACCGTCAGGGGCTGGGCCGGGGCGGCGGCGCGGGCCCAGGCGAAGACGCTCCGAAGAAGGGGCAGCGAACGCGATCCGTAATCCGAGTTGCCGGGCTCGTTGTAGAGGTCCCAGGCCAGGACGCGGCGGTCCTCGCGGAAGAAGCCGATGACGCCTTTGGCATAGGCCTCGAGGACGCCCCAGCGGGCAGGGCTCTCGAGAAGGTCGGGGCCGGGACACTGGACCCAGCCCGAGTTGTGGACGCCCGGCCGCGGCGCCGGCTGCGGGCCCAGGGCGAACTTGGGCTTCCAGCAATCGTCGAAGAGGACGAACATCGTCCCGATGTGATGGCGGTCGGCGATCTCCAGGAACCGCTCGAGGCGGCGCAGGAAGCCGCCCGCGTCCTGCTGCCAGAGGAGATAGTGGAGGAAGACCCGGACGGAATTGAAGCCCAGGTCCTCGGCCCAGCCGAGCTCCTGGTCGATGATCGCCGGATCGAAGGCCTCTGCCTGCCACATTTCCAGCGTGTTGACGGCCGTGCGCGGGATGTAGTTGCAGCCGAGCGTCCAGGGCTGCGAATCGGCCCAGGCCCGCGCCTTCTCGGCCGTCCAGCGCGCGGGCGCGGCGTCGGCGGTTGGGGCGGTAACCGCGTTCGACGCCCCGGCGAAAAAGCCCGCGACCAGCAGGGCGAGAGTCAGCAACTTTCTTACGTCCATGACGCCTCCATCAATTCGGGGCCAAAACGGTCGCCTTTTTCGGGGGAGACATCGGGACGTCCACCCAGGAGATCGGGCGGCCGGCCTCGTCCACCCCGCGCTCCGCTTTCCGGGCGATGCCGTCGACCGTAAGAGCGTCCCAGGCGCCATCGAAGACGGCCCGCCAGACGAACGCCCCGCCCAAGCGGACGGCGAGCGTCGTGCCGCGCCTCGCCTCATGGCGGACGTCGATGACGGCATCGAAGACGGGCAGGTCCCTGAGCTCTGCCCAAGGCGTCGCGGCGGTGAGCCGCGAGCGGGTCTCGAGCGTCCGCGCCGCGGCGTCGGGCCGGACGCCCATGAGCCCGGTCGCGACGGCGCCCGCGACGGCGAACGGGACCTCGGGGTATTCACGGCGGTCCTTGGCCGGGTCCGTGAGGGCCAGGATCCGGGCGTAGGCGGCCTCGTCCTGACCGTAACGGTAGAGGATCTCCGGCAGGTAGGACTCGATCTCGATGCCCTCGGGCGTGGCGTCGATGATGCGCCGGAGCGTGAGGTCGCGCCGGGACCCGGCGGGGATGAAGCCGAAGTAGAGAGGGAACACGCCGTTCCAGATGACGTCCTGGTAGACAAGCGCGCCGCCCTGGACGCGGCCGTCGGCGTACTTTCCTCTCGCCTCGCTCCACCAGTCCCGCTCGTAGTCCGTCCTCAGCTTCTCCGCGTGGGCGCGGAAGAAGGCGCCGGTCGCCTCGCCTTCCCCGCGGGCCGAGAGAAGCGCGGCGTAGGAATCGAAGGCCCGGGCCATCGCGGCGATGAGATCGGAGCCGTAGAGGCCCCGGTCCGAGAACGGCCCCTCGTCGTAGCCGCCGAGCCCGCGGTAGCCGTATTCGGGGCGGTGCTCGGGGATGCCGTCGCCGTCCTTGTCCCAGGCCTCGATATATTCCTTCACCGACTGTCTGTAGAAATCCAGGAACGCCTTGTCCTCGATGTAGGCCCTGTCGCCCGTCCAGAGGTACTGCCGCCAACAGGCGTCGAGGACGTCGAAATTGGCCGTCAGGTTGTACCAGAAGTCCTCGTCGTTCTTGTAGTCGACGGGGGCCGGCCGGTCCCACTTGTCGATCTCCCAATAAGAGCAGAAGTCGCGCGACGGGGCGATGGCCCGGGCGAACTTGCCCAGCATGTTGCGGTTGAAGGCGGACAGGCCGAGGACGTGGGCGCCCGTGGCCTGGTGGGAGACGTCGCGCATGCAAAAGGCGAAGCGGGAAGGGAGCGCGGCTTCGTACCAGTCGCCGGCGGGATCGCCGTGGACGGCCGCCGGGAAGACATAGTCGAGAGCCTGGCCCTTGGCCCAGTCGAAGGCCGCTTTGAGCTTCGCGTCGGGTGAATCGAGAGTCAGCAAACTTGCCGGACGCTTGGCCGGTTCGAATCCGCTCGGCGGGACGAGGGCCAGCGGGAAGGGCTTGTCGCGGTCGCAGGCAAGCGCGCCGTCCCGGAGCTCGAGCCGGACGACCTGGAGCGACGAGCGGTGGTTGCCCGGCTCCGTATGGGCCTTGGGCCCGGCGGGGTGAGTAAAGTAGAAGAGGTAGGCCTCGGGGCCCTGGACGACGACCTCGCCATGCCGGCCGATGTCGCCATCGTCGGGGCGCGTCCCCGGCGCTCCGAGGATCGTCCCCGGCTGCTCGTTCCAATTCACGAGGTCGGACGACTTCAGGACGCCCATCCCCTGCCAGCGGTCGACGAGCATCCAGTAGGAGCCTTGCCACCAGAAGACCGCCGCGCCCTCCTGGGCCTTGTCCGTGACGACCGGCCCGGCGACGTTCCACTTGAAAAGGTCCTCGCTGTCGGCGGCGTAGATGTGGGAGGCGTTCGCCTCGTCCTTGTACCACATCCGCCAGCCGCCGGAAGGTTTCGGATAGACGAACGCGTCGATGACCCGCTCCGAGCTCAAGGGGACGATCCCCTCGTTCTTCCACTCGACGAGGTCGCGGCTGGTGTAGTGGACGATGTGCCGGTCGCCGCTCCAGTCGGCGGGGACGCCCCGGACGTAGGCGACGAACATGTGGTAGGTCCGGCCGTGCTCGAGGAGGCAGGGCGCCCAGAAGGTGTTGCGCCCCGGCTCGAACTCGAGCCCCTTGGCCGTCCCCCGGTATGTCCAAGTCAGCCCGCCGTCGGTCGACGAGGCCATGCCGAGGTCCGTGCCGTGGCACCAGCGAACGCCGTCCTGAGCGTCGGCGGCGTTGGCCCGGCGGTTGGTGTAGAAGACCCACCAGGCCCGTTCCCGGTCGTTCCAGACGAGCGACGGATCGGCCGCGCCGTCGAAGACCGGATCACGGTAGAGCGGGGCGGGCGGCGTGCGGTCCGGCGCGACCTGCGCCGGGGACCGGTCGGCCCGGCCGCAGGCGCCGCCGAGCAGGCACACCATCGCCAGAACGAGAAGTAACATCTTTCTCCCGCCCATCTTGCACGCCTCCCTTAAATCGGGGACACAATACCTATTCACCAATTTCATCCATCGGAAATCGGGGACCCGATCCCATTTCAAGAGAAATGGGTCATGTCCCTAATTCCGGATAATTGGTGAACAGGTATTGTGTCCCCGTTTTATTATTTATTGAACACGGTCCAGTTGCGGTTCTGGCGGAGGGTCTCCAGCCGGAACGCGGCCGGCCAGGCTACGAGCCACTGGCTGACGGCGAACGGCTGCAGCCACCGCGTATGCAGAAAGCCCTCGTCCTGGCTGCCGTAGGGCCGCTTCTTGCCCATGACGACGAGGTCGCCGCCCGAGATGCCGATCGTCGCGTTGGACCAGGCCGCCAGGGCCCGCTCGCGCCACTGGGCCTTGCCGGTGAGCTGGGCCAGCTTGAGCCAGTCGTTGACGATGATCAGGGCGTAAGGGTCTTGGTGGTGGTGCTGGGTCGAGACCGCCGTGCCGCCGTAGGTGTCGTAGCCCATCTCGCGCAGGACCGTGCCCTCGGCGTACGGCACCGAATAGGACCACTGCCACGTCGCGAGGTAATAGGAGACGTCCTCGGCGTGCCGCAGATAGACCTCCTTCCCCGTGACGTCGTAGAGCTCGAGGGCGCCCTTGAGGAGCGGCGTCGCCGATTCCTTGTCGATGCAATACGTGTCGAGCGCCCCGGCCGTGGTGAAGCCGTCGCGCGCGAACGCCCCGATATAGAACGCGTAAGCCTTCTCCGCGGCCGCGAGGTAGGCCGCCTTGTGCGTGGCCCGATACGCCGTAACGAGCGGCGGGATGAGGAAGGCGCCGATCGTCCCCTCCGGATCGACGACCTTGCCGTCGTTCGACCAGGCTTTGCCGAAGCGCCCGTCGGCCCGCTGGGCCTTGACCGCGAAATCGCAAACCCCGAGGGCGGCCGCCCTGTACTCCGGCTTGCTCAGCCCGCACCGGGCGGCCAGGTCGTAGGCCTCGAAGTAGCCCGCCGCGGCGTGCCCGAGGTTGCAGGCGTCCTGGACCTCGGTCTTGGGGTCCTCGAGCCCGATGAGGTAGTCGTAATGGCAGCGGAAGAGCCCGTTCTTGAGCCGGGCGCTGCGGAGCCAGGTATCGAGGCAGCGGATGCCCTTGTCGAGCGAGCTTTTCTCCTTCGACAGCAGGTAATCGGCCAGCATCGCGTTGGCCAGCGAGATGTTCTGACCGGCCCAGCCGATCTCGTACTTCCAGGACTGGCGCTGGATCCAGCCCTGCTCCTGGGGGTCCCAGCGCAGCCCGATGGAGAAGCCGTTGAAGCCCTTCTCCTCGGCCCACAGGCTGTCGCCGGCGAACTGGACGCCGAGCTCCCAGAGCTCCTCCGGCTCGAAGCGCGGCTTGACCGCCCGGGCGTTGAGGGCCCAGGCGGCGTCGACGAGGGCGTGCCAGCCGTGCCGCGGCACGGCGACGGGGCCGACGACGACCCAGGCCTTGACGGCGATCGTCTGGCCGCGCGACATCCGCAAATCGCCCCGTAACGCCTGCGCGTAGGCGTCGCGCATCGCATAGACCTGGGGCGTCTCCTCTTCCGGCCAGACAAGGCGGTGGACGGTCTTCGCCGCGAGAGGCTCGAGCGAGCCGGAGAACCCCCCGAGCGGCCCGTCCGGCGCGCCGAACAGGCCGACCGACCAGGCCTCCGACTCGGAG
>JBFYNT010000176.1:0-6403 GCA_041304225.1 Candidatus Aminicenantota bacterium | reverse complement strand
GGCAACGGCCGCCGCGAGTCCTTCCGCTACATGCCGATCGTCCGCATGACCAACACCTTCATCGAGAAGGGGACGGACAAGCCCGCGGACATCCTGGCCTCGACGCCGAGCGGGATCTACGTCCAGAGCCTGAGCGGCGGCAGCGTCAACCCGACCGACGGCGTCTTCAACTTCACCTGCCGCGAGGCCTACCTCATCGAGAACGGCCAGAAGACGGTGCCGGTCAAGGGGGCCACGCTCATCGGCAACTGCCTCGACGTCATCAAGGGCGTCGACGCGGTCGGGGACGACCTGGACTTCGGGCCGGGCATCTGCGGCAAGGGCCAGGCGGCCGAGGTCACGGCCGGGCAGCCCACGGTCAGGATCCGGGGCATCAACGTCGGCGGCTCGCGGGCCCGCCGTTCCTGAGAAAGGACAATGACGATGGACATCAAGGTTATCGCCGAACAGCTGGTCAAGCGGTGCCTCGCGAAGGGCGCCGACGCGGCCGAGGTCTATATCGAGACGGGCCGGAACCTGAGCCTCGACGTGCGCAAGGGCGACATCGAGACCGTCCAGGAGGCGGCCGCGGCCGGGGCCGGGATCCGGGTCTTCGTCCAGGGGCGGATGGCCTTCGCCAGCTCCAACGACCTGGGCGAGAAGGCCCTCGAGGAGGCCGCCGGCCGGGCCATCGCCTTCGCCCGGGTGACGACCGCGGACGAAAACAACGTCTTGCCCGACGACGCGGGCGTGACGGAAGTCGCCGGGCTCTACGATCCGCGGATCGCCCAGGTGCCGATGGAGGAGAAGATCGAGCTCGCCAAGCGCCTGGAGAAGCTGGCCCTCAAGGATCCCCGCGTCACCAAGAGCGACGGCGCCAGCTACCGGGAATTCGAAGGCGAGGTGGCCATCGCCAACTCGAACGGCCTCGTCAAGGGCTACAAGTCGACGGGCTGCGGTGTGGGCGTCTCGGTCGTCGCGGAGAAGGGGGAGCAGAAGTCCTCGGGCGGCGATTCCAGCAACCGCCGCTTCTACGGCGACCTCAAGCCCGCCGAGGAGATCGCCGACAAGGCCGCCCGCGAGGCCTGCGACATGCTCGACCCGCGGACCGTCAAGACCCAGCGGGCCCCGGTCATCTTCCACGCCGACGTCTCCCGGGCCCTGCTCGGGGGGATCTTGGGCGCGGTCAACGGCGAGCGCGTCCTGCAGGGCGCCAGCTTCCTCGGCAAGATGCTGGGGCAGAAGATCGGCTCCGAGCTCATGACCATCGTCGACGACGGCACGCGCGAAAAGGGCATGGCCAGCGCCCCGTTCGACGGCGAAGGCGTGCCGACGGAAAAGCGCGTCATCGTCGACCGGGGCGTCCTGAAGGCCTTCCTCTACAACACCGCCGTGGCCAAGCGGGCCGGGGTCAAGAGCACGGGCAACGCCTCGCGCGGCGGCTTCGACGGCCTGCCGGGGATCGGACCGCATAATTTCTTTATGGCGGCCGGGCCGGCCAAGTACGACGACATCATCGCGGCCACCAAGTCGGGGCTCCTGGTGAAGAGCGTCACCGGCTACGGCATCAATCCGGTCAACGGCAACTTCAGCGGGGGAGCGGCCGGCTTCTGGATCGAGAACGGCAAGATCGCCTTCCCGGTCCAGGGCCTGACGATCGCCGGGACGGCCGACGAGATCCTCAACGGCATCGACCTCATGGCCGACGACCTGGATATGAACCTGTCGATGGCCGCGCCGACCGTGCGGATCAAAATGCTGCAGATCGGCGGGGAATAGGGCCCTAGAGCACGATCTCGTATTTCACGATTTCGAGGCGGCCGTCCTCGAGCTCTTCGAGAACGAGCAACGAGCGTCCGGCGATCGTCAGGGGGTGGCGGGCCAGGTCGTTCACGCTGACACCCTTCGGCAGGGGGAGATAGAAAGCGTCGAGGTACTCGCCGCGGGGGCTCATGACGTCGACGAGGACCCCTTTGCCGGGGACCAGGGTCGAAGTCAGGGCCCAGATCCGGCCGTCGACAGCAAAAAGGCGCTGGATGTCGTTGACGTATTCCCGGGGTTCGGACAGGCTCCGGGCACCGGCCGGCGCGTCCGGTGACTTCTCTTCCTCGAATTTAATCCTTCGGTAATCGCGGCGGATCGTACGGACGGCCGCGTTCTTTGCGGGATCGGCGATCTGGATGCCATAGACGTCTTCATTGGCGACCGCTACCAGCCCGCCATCGAGCGGGGCGCAGAGCAGAAAGGTCAGGTTATTGGCGATGAAGGCCCCCGGCAGCCGCTTGGCGAACCACTTGGTCGCGTAGGTGAGGGAGGTTGCTTTCACGGCGCCCTCGGGGCTCGTGAGCGCCAGGGTCCAGACGATGTCCAGGATGTCGCCCTCCGGCTTCTTGACCTTGTCGAAAGGGATGGCCGAATTCGAGGCCATGAGCAGGCGGTCGCCGTTGAGGCCGAGGAGCCGGGAGACGGGGGCGTCCGGCCTGAACTCCCTGAGGAACTTGCCGTCCAGGCCCGACACGACGCATTTCAGCGGCTGTTCCTGGAAGGCCAGGACCTCGGGGCCGCGGACGAGGAAGTCCGTGATCTGGCGGAGCTCGCCGGGCCCCTGGCCGGGCCGGTACATGTTGACGACGAACTTGCCCGCGGCGTCGAACCGCAGGAGCTCGTCCTCGTCAGCCACCAGGAGGCCGCCGTCGGGGACGGCTTGGAGGAGCGAGGGCCCCTTGAAGTAGAAGCCGCCCTGGACGTCCGAGATCCGGAAGACCTCGCGGAGCTCGAGGACGCGCCCGGCCCGGGGGCTCTGGGGCTTGGCCGGCAGGGTCACCGTCTCCTGGCCGAAGGCCGCCGAGATCAGGATGATCGTCGCGAATGCCAGAGGGAGCTTTTTCAAGGGCACCTCCTTGAGGTCCGGCCATGACCGGCCGGCCGTGATATTAAGAATACCGACCGGACCGCCGAATTGTTTATCTTTGTTCCTAAGATAAGGCTTGACAATACATATAATATGACATATTATGTCGATATATATCGACATACTAATATGATAAATTATCTTTTATTAAACATTTCCTCGTATGGGGAAGCTTCATGTATATAGATATCCGGTCCAGTATCCAGATGGAGATCTTCGATTATCAGATCCTTGTCGACGCCCTAAAGGACCTATCCTCCCCCCGAGATAAGATAACGCTCCTTCTAAGACAGAAGATCATCATCAGGGTCAAGAAGGGCCTCTATGTGTTCGGGGACGGGCGCAGGAGGCATCCGTATTCGAAGGAGCTCTTGGCCAATCTCGTCTACGGCCCCTCCTACGTCTCACTCGATTACGCGCTCGCCTTTCACGGGCTCATCCCGGAGCGGGTCGAGGCCCTGACGTCGGTCACGCCGAATCGCGCACGCAGGTTCGCCACGCCGGTCGGCCTCTTCACCTATCGCCGGATACCGGCCCGGGCCTACGAGACCGGCATGGTCCGCGTGGAAGGGGAGCATGGCCAGGCTTTCCTGATCGCCTCCCCGGAGAAGGCCTTGGCCGATAAGGTCGTTTCAGCGCGCGGCGCCGCGATCGTCTCGCGGGCGGAGATGGGCCGGTTCCTTGAAGAAGACTTGAGGATCGATGCCGGGGCCGCGCGGGCCCTTTCAGCAGAGAAGTTCGACGATCATGCCGAACGGTACCGGTCACGCCGTTTGAGGCTCCTGGCGGCGGTCTTGAGGAAGTGGCGACGGGCCGGGAAGGGAGGATCGCGATGAACGAGGCTGTCCGCCAGATGCTGTCCGCCTACGACGTCCGCTCCGTGGAGGATTCCTTGCGGGCTCTGCGGGAGATCATGCAGGAGATCGCTCTGCTCGGCCTCTGGAGGAGCAAGTTCTTCGAAAAGGGGGCCTTCTACGGCGGCACCGCGCTCCGCGTCCTTTACGGGCTCGACCGGTTCTCCGAGGACCTGGATTTTACGCTCCTCGGCAAGAACGCGGGTTTCGACCTGGCCGATCACAGCGAAGCCTTGAAGAGGGAGCTGGCGTCCTTCGGGTTCAGCGTCGAGATCGAAAGCCGGGCCAAGCCCGCCGGCGCGGCCATCCAATCGGCCTTCCTCAAGGCCGACACCCGGACCCAGATGATCACGGTCGAGTTCGACGAAGCGCTGATCCGGCAGGTTCACCGGAACCGGGTCTTGAAGATCCGACTGGAGGTCGATACGGATCCGCCCCCGGCGTTCGCTACCGAGATCCGCTATCTGCTCCGGCCGGTCCCGTTCGCCGTCAAGACGCTCAGCCTGCCGGACCTTTTCGCCGGCAAGATGCACGCCGTTCTCTGCCGCGAGTGGAAGAGCCGGGTCAAGGGCAGGGACTGGTACGATCTGGTCTGGTTCGCGGCCTATCACCCGGAGCTGAGGCTGGCCCACCTCGAGCAGAGAATGCGGCAGACCGGACATTGGGCGGAGCCTGCACCCTTGTCTGAAGCGGACCTGCGGGGCTTGATAGCCCGGAGGATCGACAAGGTCGATATCGACCAGATCCGCCTCGAGGTCGAGCCCTTCGTGAAGGATCCGGCCTCATTAGCCCTCTGGTCCAAGTCGTTCTTTATCGACGTCGTCTCCCGGATCAAGACCGTCTAGCTGCGTCCGCCAGCGTTCGCGGCGCGGCTTGGTCCTAGGATCTAATACCCGAGCCAATCCAGCAGGGCGCGAACGCTGCCGGTGGCCAGGGCGATGCTCGAATCCGCCGCCCCGTAATACAGCCTGATGGTGTCGCCGTCGGGTGCGATGGTCGAGCCGCAGGGGAAGACGACGTTGCCGACGTCCCCGTGCTTCTCGTAATCCGCTTCCGGGCCGAAGAACCACTCGTCGCTGCGCTTGAGGCACTGCTCCGGCGCGTCGAGATCGAAGAGCGCGAGCCCCAGTCGGTAGATGGAACCCGACGCCGTCTGGCGCACGCCGTGGTAGATGGTCAGCCACCCCTGTGGGGTTTCGATGGGAGGGGAGGAGAGGCCGATCTTGTTGGCGTCCCACCAGGCCCCGCGGCGGGCATCCAGCATCAGCTTGTGGTGGCCCCAATGGCGCAGGTCGGGCGAGTAGGCCATCCACATATTGGCCCTGGGCGAGCTGACCGGGCGATGGATCAAGGCCCACTTGCCGCCGATGCGGCGGGGCAACAGGGCCGCGTCCTTGTCCTCCGGCGGCATGATCACGCCGTAGCGCTCGAAGCGCCGGAAATCGTCCGTCAGCGCCAGGGCGACGCCGGGGCCCTCCCGCGTATAGGCGGTGTAGACCACGGCATACTTGCCCAATTCGGGGAGATACGTGATGCGGGGATCTTCGATGCCCCACATCTCCTCCGGGAAATTCTTCGGGTCGGCCAACAGGGTGGGCTCGGGATCGATCCGCCAATCCCCCTCGCCGTCCGCGGAGCGGGCCGCGCAGAGATGGGACTGGCCGCGGCGATCCTCGACCCGGCACAGAAGAAGCGTCGTGCCGTCGGCGAGCCGCGTGGCGCCGGGATTGAAGACGCTGTTGACGGGATAGGTCCAATCGGCGGCGGTCAGGATGGGATTGCGCCCGTGACGGCGAAAGAGCTCGGGGTGGTGATTGTTCATTGAGATCATGACTCCAGGGGTAGCAGCGGATTCTCGGCCAGGCGGAGCTCGAGCAACGCCTGGAGAAAGGCCAGGGTGGATTCCGCGCCCTGGTTCTCGTTGGGCCGGTCGGGGTGCAGGCCGTCCCGGCAGCCCCCGGTCGTCGGGTCGTAGACCGGGAGGTTGAGGTCGTTGCGCCCGATGAACCAATCGAAGGCCCGGCGGGCTTCCTTGTTCCAGCGCTCGTCTCCCGTGACCCGGTAGGCCTCGAGGCAGGCCGAGACCATGGCCTGGGCTTCGACCGGCTGCTGATCGAACCGGGCGCGCTCGCCGCCCCGCTCGTAGAAGCCGTTGGAGCCGATGGGCACGAAATGCCCCCCGCCCTTGTCCGAGCGCTGCAGGTCGGCCAGCCAGCGGAGCGACTCCAGCCCGGCTTCGGCCATGGCCGGGTTCGGGATCCAGCGGCCGCACATCACGAGGGCGTGCGGCAGCGCGGCGTTGCAATAGCTCAGCCCGGGCTCGAACCAGCGCCATTCGTCCGTCCGGTTGTGTTGATAGAGCGCCAGCAGCCGCCCGGCCAGTTCCTCGCGGACCTGGCTGGCCCTCCGGTCGCCCGCGAACCGCCGCAGATACTCATGGATGCCGAGGAGCGCGAAGGCCCAGGCCCGCGGACTCGTCGTCTCGCGAATGGCCGGCAGCGCCCGTTCGAACAGCCAGCCCGCCATATGATGGAGGGCGGGGCTGTTGGCGTTGCCCAACACCGTGCCCAACGCCCAAAGAGCCCGGCCATGGCTGTCGTCCGAGCCGCAGTCCTCCCGCCAGTTGCGCTGATAATCCATGAAGTTGCGGAAGCGCCCG
>JBFYNT010000175.1:0-3150 GCA_041304225.1 Candidatus Aminicenantota bacterium | reverse complement strand
GTCCTCGGCGGCAAAACAACTCGCTCGGCTTGCGCTAAGCTTCGCTCAAACACGTTTTGCCGGTTTGCAGGCAAACGTCCCTCGTCCGGCCCGCGCTCCGCCTAAACTTTTCCAAATCGGGCTCAGGAATCCTCCTCGCCGCGTTTTTCGCGGCCTCCGCTTCGTGCGCTCTTCGGATGTCGGGGAGGGATCGGCTAGCGCTTCTTGTGCAGAAGATAGAGGAAGAAGGGGGCGCCGACGGCGGCGGTGATGACGCCGATCGGCAGCTCGGCCGGCAGGACGTTGCGGGCGACGAAGTCGCAGTAGAGGAGGAACGTGCCGCCGGCCAGGGCGGAGGCGGCGAAGAGGGAGCGGTGGCCGGGGCCGATCAGGATGCGGACCCAGTGGGGGACCACCAGGCCGACGAAACCGATGATGCCGCTGACGGCCACGGCCAGGGCCGCGAGGAGGGCCGACATGGCCAGAAAGGCCTTGCGCACCCGGCCGACCGGGCTGCCGAGGGCCCGGGCCGTTTCGTCGCCCAGGGCCAGGAGGTCCATGTCCCGGGCCAGCCAGATCGACGCGGCCAGGCAGAGACCGATCCAGGGGGCGATCGTCGCCGCCTGCCGCCATTCGGCCAGCTGGAAGCTGCCCAGGAGCCAGAAGACGGCCTGGTCGTAGGAGTCCGAGCGCATGAACAGGAGGAACGAGGTCAGGGCCGAGGCCAGCGCCCCGGCCGCGATCCCGGTCAGGAGGACGGTCTCGACCTTGTACCCGCCGCGCCGCAGCGAGAGGGCATAGACGAGCGAGACGATGACCAGGCCGGAGAGGAAGGCCAGCAGGCCCGGCCCGCTGAAGCCGAAGACCGCCGTCTCGAACCCGACGGCGGCCGCCGCGACCGCGCCGAGCGAAGCCGCCGAGGAGACGCCGACGACGAAGGGGTCGGCCATGGGATTGCGGAAGTAGCCCTGGAGGATGGCGCCCGAGAGGGCCAGGGCGGCGCCGACGAGGAAGGCCAGGACGGCCCGAGCCAACCGGAGGTCGAGAAAGATGGCCGCCTGGACCCGGTCGGGCTCCTGGATGAACCGCCACAGGTCGCCGGGTGTCGTCTTCACCGGCCCGACGAGGACGGAGGCCAGGAATCCCGCGACGCAGAGCGCGGCGCAGACCGCCCCGAAGAGCCGCCGCCGCGCGCGCCGGCTCACCGGCCGCCTCCGAACCGCTCGGGATGGAGGAGCCGGGCGGCGCGGTCGAGGACGTCGACGAGCCTCGGTCCGAAACGTCCGGCCGCGTTCTCGTCGAGCTCGTAGATCCGGCCCGCCTTCACGGCGGCGAGGCGGTCCGCGCCGGGCATCCTCAGCATCCAGTCGCGGCTGGACGCGAAATCCTCGGGCGAGCGGGCCAGGATGAGAACGACCTCCGGGTCGTCCTTGATGATGCGCTCGCGCTTGTAGAGGGCCCACTTCTTCGGCAGGGCCGAGGCGACGTTGGCCCCGCCGGCCCGGGCGATGAGATCGTCGACGAAGCTCTCCCCGCCGCAGGTCCACAGCCCCTGGCCATGGAGGAGGACGAAGACCCTCGGCCTCGCGGCGGCGCCCCGCAGGGCCGCGTCTACGGCCTCGAGCCGCCGGTGGAGGCCGGCGGCGAGCTCCGCGGCCCGGGCCTCCGTCCGGGTGATCCGGCCGATCCGCTCGATGAGCGGGAACAGGGCGTCGAGGCCCTCGCCGACGTCGCAGACGAACACCGGCAGGCCGAGCTTGGCCATGCGCTCGACGAGCCGGAGGGGATTTCCCCGGAAAGCGATCACGAGGCCCGGATCGAGGGACTGGACGACCTCGATGTTGGGATCGACGAGGCCCCCGATCCTGGCGATGGCGGCCGTTGCGGGCGGATAGTCGCAGAACCGCGTCACGCCGACGACCCGGCCGCCGAGGCCGAGGGCGAACAGGATCTCGGTGACGTTCGGGGCCAGGGAGACGATCCGCTCCGGCGTCCGTTCGGGCAGCGGGAAGGCCCGGCCGAAATCGTCCTTGATGACCTGGGCCGCCGCCGGCGCGCTGAGCATAACGGCCGCGAGAAGCGGGACGGATAGGATCGCCGGCATTCTCACGGCTGCCTCTCCCCTCCGGCCAGCGAGATCTCCGGAAGGCCCGTGCGGGCGTTGCCGCGGATGTCGACGTCGGCGCCGAAGATCGCCCGGATGTTCGCGGCCGTGACCGTCGCGGCCGGCGTCCCCTCGACCGCGACCATGCCGTCCTTGAGGAAGATCAGCCGGTCGGCGTGGGCCGCGGCCAGGCTGACATTGTGCTCGGCTACGACGACCGTCTTGCCCCCGTCGCGCCGCAGGGCCGCGAGGATCCGGTAGATCCCGGCCTGGTAGCGGATGTCGAGATGGCTGCTCGGCTCGTCGAGCAGGAGCAGGGGCGCGTCCTGGGCCAGGGCCCGGGCGATGAAGACCCGCTGGCGCTCGCCGCCGCTCAGCTGGGACAGGCTCTTCGCGCCGAGCCCGTCGACCTCGGTCAGGCGCATGGCTTCGGCGACGGCTGCGTCGTCGCCGGCGGAGGCCCGCTCGAGCCGGCCCTGCCGGGCGAAGCGGCCCATCCGGACGATCTCCTCGACCGTGAACTCGAAGGCCGGTTCGGCCATCTGGGGCACGTAGGCGACGAGCGACGCGACCCGGCGCGGGCCCATCCCGAAGACGTCCTCGCCGCCGCAGCGGACGGTCCCGCGGACGTCGTCGAGCAGGTTCTGGACGGCCTTGACCAGGGTGCTTTTGCCCGATCCGTTCGGGCCCAGGACGGCGACGAATTCCCCCGGCTCGACCGCGAGCGAGACGCCCCGGATGACGGACCCGTCCCCGTATCCCGCCGACAGGTCGCGCACTTCGAGGATCGCCATATTCCTCCGTTTCCGCCCCTCAGTATAGCCCGTCATCTGGATTTATTCCACGCCCGATTGAAGCGGATGCCGAAGGTTCTGTTGGAGTGAGCTCATGAGTTCGATGAAGTCCGGGGCGATGCCCGAAGGAGGGGAGATCAAAGGCTCCGAGGGGTGTCGTCGGAGAGAGCATTGCGGTGATTTAGCCGTTCCGGAGACGGGCGAGGGGAGTTTCCCTGCGGCGGGGAGTGGAGTCATCGGAACGGACCTGCAAAATCGCGGCCGAGCAATCGA
>JBFYNT010000174.1:0-2644 GCA_041304225.1 Candidatus Aminicenantota bacterium | reverse complement strand
TAGAGCGAGGCGGCCCTGCCGTAGAGCGCCAGGGCCCGGTTCTTCGCCTCCCCCGCGCGCGCTTTCGCGGGCCCCGCCCCGACCCCTTTTTCCGTGCCCGCCGCCGCCATCTCGATCACGGCCCGGTTGAAAGCGTTGCGGCCCTCGAACATCTCGGCCACGGCCATGCCGTAGAGCTCCTTGAGGTCGCCGTAGCCCGTGTCCCGGTAGTTGAGGCCCATGAGCTTGCCGTAGGCCGTGGCGATCTCCTCCTCGGCGGCCTTCTTGGCGGCCGCCGCCACTTCCATCGGCCCCTCGGCCAGCCGCAGCCGGTAGAACGTGTGCGTCCCGGCCGCGTACCGGTAGGTCGGCCGCATCACCGAGCCGTCCCCGGCGATCGAGGCGTGGAGCACCCGGCCCGGCGGCCCGGTCGAGATGTGGGCGACACCTTCGTCCCCGTCGTCCGGCTCCACGACCGCGGTCCACAGGTTCGTCGGCCGGCAGAACATGGCCTCCCAGCCTCCGGTCGGGGGCCAGGGCGGCGGCGCGCCCGGGAAGCGGAGGACCATCTTGGCGAACTCGACGTCGATCGCGCCGTGGTAGTTATGGAAGAGGTCCCAGATCATCGTGTTCCGGGGCGCCGAGTAGATCCCGTACCCGCCGTGCCCGCCGACGAACCCGCCCTCCTTGGTCACCTTCATGTCGGGGTGGAGGTAGTTGTTGGTCGAGAACAGGAAGTCCCGCTCCCCGAAGTCCCCGGGCTTGCGCACGGCCTGGACGGCCGCCGTCTTTTCGACGACGCAGGCCTGGCCCCGGACGTCGACGAAATGGAAGTTCTCGGGCACGTTGATCTGCCACTTGGTGATCATGTCCCTGGCCTCGAAGGCCCCCCCCGGCGAAGCGCACCAGGTAGGGGAGCGAGCAGGCCCAGGCGATGCCGTAGCCCTCGTCCTCGGGCCGCGGCGACGAGCCGCCGCCGGAATTCCCCAGGAAGAGGCCCTTGTTGTTCATCAGGAAGTGGTCGCCGATCTCGCCGGCGTCCGCCCCGCACATGTAGGCGTTGCCCTTGTCGGGGAAGGCGACGATGACCACGGCGTGGGCGACGTCGGGCGTGTCGAGGGTGTCGAGCCCGATGAGCCGGCCCTCGCGCGTGGCGCTGCCCCAGGCCGAGGCCACCGAGCAGCGCTTCGGCGCGAGCTCGTCGTCCTCCGCGCCTTCGGGGTAGAGCGACGTCTTGGGGTCGGGGAGGGTGCCGTTCATGAGCAGGACGTCGATGTAGGTCGTGGGATGGCCGGCTTTGGTGGCGCCGTCGGCCATGCCCCGCATGAAGTCGAGCCACTCGGGCGTATAGCTCCGGACGAAGGTCTGGTTGGCCCGAAGGGCCCGCAGGACATCGTCCCGGCTGAAGCGCCGCAGGGCCGCGGCCCACTTGTCCTCGCGGGTGCGGTCGATGTAGGCCGAAGCCTGCTCCCCGTACTGGAAGCCCATCTCGTAGTCCGAGCCCGCGAGAACGACGACCGGCAGGATCGACGGCGGGATCGAGTCGCGCGAGGGGTCGTCCGCGGGGAAGGTCGAAGAGAGGAAGGGCGAGGAGGCGAGGGAAGCGGGGAGAGCGGGGGTACTCGAGGCGACCTCGGCCGCCTTGCCGCCGCCGTTCCCTCGCGGGCCGTCGGCGGGCTCGGCCAGGAAAGCGGGGATGATGACCACGATGGCCAGGACAACCAAGACGAACGCGAACAGCGCCCACATCAAACCGGTGCGGTTCTGTTTCATAGAGGGCCTCCTCCGGGAACTCGGCCTACATGGGAGAAGTCTAAACAGAGAGGCCGGGGGATTACAAGAGCTAAGTGTTTTGGGCTCGAAATCCAAAGGCCGGAGGTTCGAATCCTCTCAGGCAGGCCACGTTTCCGCCGAAGCGCACAACGGAATACGGGGAGAGGTATTCGCGGGGATCATGTCGACAGGCCGACCTTCTTCAGCAGCGCCACAAAACGGGGGTCTTGGCGGACCGTCTCGAAATAGGGCGAGGTCTTGAGGAAGACCAGCCTCCGGGAGCGGAAGTCGCAGGCCTCGTCGAGGAGCGCGAAGCCGCGGTCGTTCTCGCCCAGGGCGAAGAGCAGGATGGCCGCGGTATAGGCTTCGTTGGGGTCGCTCCGGGCCGCGGCCGCGTACTGCTCCGCGATCTTCAGGGCTTCGGGCTTGTCGCCCATCCGGGCATAGGCGATCCCCATGCCGAGCCGGTCGCCGGCTTTCCGGGATTCCTCCAGGGCGCCGTCGAGGTCTCCTCCCAAAAGCGATCTCCGGAGGCGGGCCTGGTGGAGGTACTCCTGGGCGGGTTCGTAGCCGGGGTCCATCTCGAGGACCTTGCCGAGCTCGCTTTCGGCCTGGTCGTACCGGCCCATCCAGATGAGAGTGTTCGCCATCGCGCTGCGGACCATAAGGGAAAGGGGATCGAGCCCCCGGGCCCGCCAGTGTCGCTCCATGGACTCATCGAATCTCGCCTGGCAAGCCAGGAACTGTGCGTAGGAGGAGTGGGTCCCGGCGTAGTTCGGGTTGTCGACCAGGGCCCTTTCGAACGCGGCCTCGGCCTTGTCCCACTCCCAGTCGTAGAGATAGGCGACGTCGGCGAGCGCGCTACGGGCCTCGGCCAGTGTCTCGTCCATCT
>JBFYNT010000173.1:0-17689 GCA_041304225.1 Candidatus Aminicenantota bacterium | reverse complement strand
GCGGCGCAGGTCCCGGCGACGGTGACGGTGCCGGCCGGGGCGACGACGGCGACCTTCACGGCGACGACAAACCCGGTGGCTTCCAATACGGCGGTGACGATCACGGCCCTCTATAACAGCCTCAGCCGGACGGCGACCTTGACGGTGACGGCGCCGGTGGCGACGCTGACCGGCGTGAGCGTGAGCCCGGCGACGGTGCCGGCCGGAACGTCCTCGACGGGGACGGTGACCCTGGACAATCCTGCGCCCACGGGCGGGGCGGCGGTCGCGCTGACGTCGAGCAATACGGGAGCGGTCCAGGTGCCGGCGTCGGTGACTGTGCCGGCTGGGGCGACGACGGCGACCTTCACGGCGACGACCAGCCCGGTGGCCTCCGATACGGCGGTGACGATCACGGCGGCCTATAACAGCGTCAGCCGGACCACGACACTGACGGTCGCGGTGGCGCTCGTGGCCTCGTTCAGCTACCTCCCGGCCTCCCCGGCGGTAGGCCAGTCGGTGCAGTTCACGGACACGTCGACCGGGAGCCCGACTTCCTGGCTGTGGGGCTTTGGAGACTCGACGACCTCGACCGCCCAGAACCCGGTCCATACCTATGCGTCAACGGGAACCGGGACGGTGACTTTGACGGTCACGAACGCTTCGGGCTCCAACAGCACGAGCCGGCCGATCACGATCGTAGCGTCCGTTGCGGCCCTGAGCGGAGTGAACGTGAGCCCGGCGACGGTGCTGGGCGGGGCGTCGTCCACGGGGACGGTGGCCCTGGACAATCCCGCGCCGACGGGCGGGGCGGTGGTCAGCCTGGCCTCGAGCAACACGGCGGCGGCTCAGGTCCCGGCGTCGGTGACCGTGCCGGCCGGGGCGACGACGGCGACCTTCACGGCGACGACCAGCTCGGTCGCGGCCACGACGGCGGTGACGATCACGGCTCTCTATAACAGCGTCAGCCGGACGGCGACCTTGACGGTGACGGCGCCGGTGGCGGCCCTGAGCGGGGTGAGCGTGAGCCCGGCGACGGTGCTGGGCGGGGCGTCGTCCACGGGGACGGTGGCCCTGGACAATCCCGCGCCGACGGGCGGGGCGGTGGTCAGCCTAGCCTCGAGCAACACGGCGGCGGCCCAGGTGCCGGCGACGGTGACGGTGCCGGCCGGGGCGACGACCGCGACCTTCACGGCGACCACGAGCCCGGTGGCCTCCGATACGGCGGTGACAATCACCGCTCTCTACAACAGCGTCAGCCGGACGGCGACGCTGACGGTGACGGCGCCGACGGCGACGCTCGTGGCCTCGTTCAGCTACCTCCCGGCTTCCCCGGTGGTGGGCCAGCCGGTGCAGTTCACGGACACATCGACCGGGAGCCCGACCTCCTGGTTGTGGGCCTTCGGGGACTCAACGACCTCGACCGCGCAGAACCCGGTCCATACCTATGCATCAACGGGAACCGGGACGGTGACTTTGACGGTCACGAACGCTTCGGGCTCCAACAGCACGAGCCGGCCGATCACGATCGTGGCGGCCGTGGCGGCCCTGAGCGGAGTGAGCGTGAGCCCGGCGACGGTGCTGGGCGGGACTTCGTCCACGGGGACGGCGGCTCTGGACAATCCTGCTCCCACGGGCGGGGCGGTGGTCAGCTTGACCTCGGGCAACACGGCGGCGGCCCAGGTGCCGGCGACGGTGACGGTGCCGGCCGGGGCGACGACCGCGACCTTCACGACGACGACCAGCTCGGTGGCCTCCGATACGGCGGTGACGATCACCGCTCTCTACAACAGCGTCAGCCGGACGACAACCTTGACGGTGACGGCGACCGTGTCGGCGCCGGTCCTGAGCTCTGTCACATTGAGCCCGACCTCCGTCGTGGGAGGGACCCCATCGACGGGGACGGTAACACTGAGCGGCCCGGCTCCGGCGGGCGGAGCCGCGATCGCGTTGACGAGCTCGATCACGGCGGCGGCCCAGGTGCCGGCGTCGGTGACCGTGCCGGCCGGGGCGACGACGGCGACCTTCGCGGTGACGACGAGCCCGGTGACCTCCAACAGTTCGCCAAGAATATCGGCCGTTTATAGGGGCACGACCCGGACGGCGACCTTGACCGTGACCGCCCCTGTCGCTTCATCCTTGACCCTGAACCCAAGCAGCTTGCGGGGTGGGAATCCGTCCACGGGTACGGTCACATTGAACGGGCCCGCGCCGACGGGGGGAATGGTCGTAACATTGACCAGCAGCCGTACCGCGGTGGCTCAAGTGCCGGCGTCGGTGACCGTGCCGGCCGGGGCGACGACGGCGACGTTCCCCATCACGACAGCGGCGGTGACTTCGACACGATCGGTCACGATCTCGGCTCGAAGAGGGGTCACCGTCAGGGCGACCCTGACCGTGACGCCCTGATCTTCGCGGGAGACAGAATCGGCCGCGTCTACCCGAAGCGTTTTAGGCCTTCGGATGTCATCGTCCGCCGTAAGTGCAGGGCCCGGGCCTGCCCGCTCCCCTCTATTGACTTGCCTTGGCGTCGATGATATTTCTTTAAAATCGTTGGACCGGAACGGCCGGGCAGGAGTAAGGATATGGTATTTTCCAAGGACGTCCTTAGGTTCGATCGCTCGAGCGAAGCCGAAAGGATCGTCTCCTTCATCAAGGACCAGATCAGATCCTTGCACAGGAAGGGGATCGTCATCGGCTTGAGCGGCGGTATCGATTCCGCCCTGAGCGCCTCGTTGTCGGTCTGGGCGGTCGGCCGGGAGAACGTCCTGGCCCTGTTGCTCCCCGACCGGGAATCGAGCCCGCAGAGCGCCGAATTCGCCACAAAACAGGCCGCCCAGATGGGGATCAGGGCGCTCATCGTCGATATCACCCCGGTCCTGGAAGCCTTCGGGACCTACGAGAAGCGCGATGCCGTGGCCCGGGCGATCTATCCGGATTTCGGGCCCGGACACACGCTGAAGATCACTCTGCCTTCGGACCTCCTCAACAAGGACGGCTATAATTTCTTCACGCTGACGACGTACGATCCCGAAGGACGGTCGAAAGCGACCCGCTTGACGAGCGAACAGGCCCAAGGCATCATCGCCGCCACGTGCACGAAACACCGGATACGGATGATGGCCCAGTACTATTACGCGGAGAAGCTCAACTACCTCGTCTGCGGCACCACGAACAAGAGCGAGGCCATTCAGGGTTTGTTCGTCAAGTATGGGGACGGCGGCGTAGACATCGAACCGATCGCCCACCTCTACAAGACCCAGATCTATCAATTGGCCGAGGACCTGGGCGTCATCCCGGAGATCCTCAACCGCGCCCCCTGCCCGGACACCTATAGCGCGCCGGTTACGGACGAAGAGTGGTTCTTCCGCATGCCCTTCAAAACGCTGGATCTCCTGCTCATTGCCTGGGAGAACAGGACGGACCCAGCCCATGTCTGCCGGGTTATGGAGCTCTCCGAAGACCAGGTCAGGCGCGCGTTCAGGGACTTCGAGGGCAAACACCGGGCGACCGAGCACCTCCGGCAATTCCCCCCGTCGCTGACCTAAGGGAGAAGGGCATGAATTCGATCTCGATCATCGGCACAGGGTACGTCGGGCTGGTCACCGGAACCTGTCTCTCCGAGTTCGGCCTGAACGTCATCTGCATGGATTCGGACGCCCGGAAGATCCGCGATCTCGAAGAGGGCCGGGTTCCCATCTACGAGCCGGGCCTGCCGTCCCTGATCGCCAAGAATGTCGCCGCCCAGCGCCTCCGCTTCACGACCGACATCGCCAGGGCCGTCACGGCTTCGCAAGTCATCTTCCTAGCCGTGCCCACGCCTCCCGGCGAGGACGGTTCGGCCGACCTCCAATATATCCTGGCCGCCTCGGACGCGATCGCCGAGCACATGACGGATTACAAGGTCATCGTCAACAAGAGCACCGTTCCCGTCGGGACCGGCCGCAAGGTGAAGGACGCCGTCCGATCGAGGCTCGAACGGCGGGCCCTGGCCCTCGATTTCGACGTCGTTTCGAATCCCGAGTTCCTCCGCGAAGGGTCGGCCATCCGCGACTTCATGCATCCGGACCGCATCGTGATCGGCAGCGATAACGAGAGGAGCCGCGAGATCGTCCGCGAGATCTACAACGTCCTCTATCTCATCGACACCCCCTTCATTTTCTCTTCCCTCGAGACCGCCGAGCTTATCAAGTACGCATCTAACGCGTTCCTGGCGACGAAGATCGCCTTCATCAACGAAGTCGCCGGCCTCTGCGATGCCGTCCACGCGGACATCCGCGATATCGCCAAAGCCATGGGCATGGACGGCCGGATTGGCAAATACTTCCTCCACCCCGGACCCGGATACGGAGGCAGCTGCCTGCCCAAGGATACGCGGGCCCTGGTCAAGATCGGGCAAGATCACGGCATCCGGATGAGCATCGTCGATTCCGTCGTCAAGGCCAACGAGTTCCAGAAACATCACGTGGTCCAGAGGATCGAATCCGGGCTGGCGGGACTCGAAGGAAAGGTCGTCGGCGTCCTCGGCTTGGCCTTCAAGCAGGGGACCGACGATATCCGCGAGTCGCCGGCCGTCGCCGTGATCCTCGAGATCATCCGGAAGGGGGGCCGCGTCAGGGTCTTCGACCCGCAAGCGATGGATAACGCCAGGAAGCTCCCGTTCGCCAAGATCGAAGGCCTCGAGGAAGGACGGTCCGATGAAAGCGCCCGGGGTGATTTCGGGGACGGGCCCTTCAAGCTCCTCTACGGCGCCGACGAATACGACGCCGCGAAGGGGGCCGACGCCCTGGTCATCCTGACGGAATGGAACCAATTCCGTCATCTCGATCTCCCCCGGATCGCCAGCTCGATGCGGGGAAGGCGCTTTTTCGATTTCCGGAACCTCTACGAGCCCTCGGAGCTGGCCAAGTTCGGATTCGTCTACGAAGGCTTTGGCAGGACTCGGCCCGGATCTCCCGAGCCCCATCCGAGGCCGGACCCGGGCGATGGGGAAAGGACGATCGCGGGGAGCCGGGGCGAGGAATGAAGCCAGGGGCCGCCAAAACCCGGGCGTACGTCGTCATGGGGCTGGCCTTCGCGGCCCTGATCCCATCCTTAGTTTCATGTCGGAAGGACAAGACCATGGACCCGCTCAGCCTCTCCCGCCAACGGCTTCAAGCGATCCCGGCCGAACGATGGGAAGCGCTGGCCAGCAAAAAAATCTATTTCGGGCACCAGTCCGTCGGTCAGAATATCCTTGACGGTCTCCGGGCGGTCCTGGGCTCCTCGCCCCGGATTCCGCTCGAGATCCGGGAGACGTCGGACCCGCGTGATTTCGACCGCCCCATCTTCGCCCATTCGCTGATCGGCCAGAACCGCGACCCGAAAGGGAAGATCGATCACTTCCGCTCGATCCTGGAAGGCGGTGTCGGGCAGAAGGCGGACGTGGCTCTTTTCAAATTCTGCTATGTCGATATCGACTCGGCGACCGACGTTCAGGGGCTTATGGACCATTATGACCGGACTCTCTCCGATCTGAGCGCTCAGTATCCCCATCTGGTCATCCTCGCCGTCACGGCTCCTCTGACGAACGCCCCGCCCGGGATCAGGGCCAGGATCAAGGGTTTCCTCGGCCGGGGATCGGCGCTGAAGAGGGATAACGCCAAGAGGAACTCGATCAACGACCATATCCGAAAGCGCTACGGGGCGGCCGTCTGGGACCTCGCGGCGGTCGAGGCGATGTCGGCTTCGGGGGAACGAATCTTCGTCCGTGACGGCCGGAGGACGATCGATCTCCTGAATCCGGCCTATACGAGCGACGGCGGACACCTGAATGAGATCGGGAGCCAGGCCGCCGCGATCGACCTGCTGATCCGGCTGGCCAACCTGGAGGGCCGCTAATGTTTGCGGCCCCCAGCCTGATCCATCATTTCCTGGAGACCAGCGCGGCGCGCTTTCCGGACAAGCTTGCGGTCGTCTACGGCCAGGAACGATGCACGTATGCCGCCGTCAATCGGCTCGCGAACCGTCTCGCCTATCGTCTCCTCGGTTTGGGCGTCAAACCGGGGGACCGGATCGCCCTGCTGAGCGAAAACAGCAAGGATTATATTTTCGGCTACTATGGGATCCTGAAGGCCGGCGGCGTCGCCGTACCCCTCAATACAGAACTCAAGCCGGACGATCTGGTCGGCACGCTCAAGGTCCTCGAGGCCAAGGCCCTCCTTGTCTCACGGAAGTACGAACGTTCCGCCCGATCGGCCGATCTGTCTCCGCTGGGCCTGGCCATTTTGGTCCTCACGCCGTCCGGCATCCTGGACCCTGGCCCCGATGCGTCCGTCGAAAGCCGCAGATCGGGCGTTTCGGACCTCCCCGATCAGGACCCGGACCTGACCATGGATCCGCGATCCTGTGCCATGATCATCTTCACCTCGGGGTCCGAAGGAAAGCCGAAGGGGGTCATGCTCTCCCACGCCAACGCGGTGGCCAACACGCGGTCCATCGTCGAATACCTCGCCTTGACCGCCGATGACGTCCAAATGGTCGTTCTGCCCTTCTTCTATGTCATGGGGAAATCCCTTCTCAATTCGCATTTTTCGGTCGGCGGGACGATCGTCATCAATAACCAGTTCGCCTATACCGCCTCTGTTCTCAAGCAGATGGCCGAGGAAAAGGTCACGGGATTCTCAGGGGTCCCTTCAACCTATGCTCAATTGCTTTTCAAGTCTCCCCTGGCCGAGTATCGCGGCCGCTTGCCGGCCCTTCGGTATTGCACGCAGGCCGGCGGGCACATGGCGCGGAGCATCAAGCTGGCGCTTCTCGATATCCTGCCGCCCCAGACCCGATTGATCATCATGTACGGCGCCACGGAAGCCTCGGCCCGATTGGCGTATCTCCCTCCGGAATTCCTGCGGGCCAAGATTGATTCGATCGGCCGGGCCATCCCGGGCGTGACTCTGGACGTCCTGTCCTCCGACGGCCAGGTCCTCGGCCCTCATCAGAGCGGGGAGTTGGTCGCCCGGGGGGACAACATCATGCTCGGCTATTTCCGCGACGAGGAAGCGACCCGAAAGGCCATCGACCGGTATGGTTATCACACCGGGGACATCGGGTTAAAAGACCAGGACGGCTTCTTTTTCGTGACGGGCCGGAAGGACGACCAGGTCAAGATCGACGGGCATCGCCTCAATCTCCAGGAGATCGAGGACACGATCATCGAATCGGGCCAGGCCATGGAGTGCCTGGTCTTCGCCGTTCCCGACGCCCGGGACCTGACCCTGGCGGGCTTGGCCGTTCCGAGGAAAGGGGATCCGGCCAGCCGGGATCTCATCCTCGATTACTGCCGTTCCAAGATGCCGAAATACAAGGTCCCCCGTTTCCTATTCCTGATTGACGCGATCCCCAAGAACAGCAATGGCAAACCGGATCGAGCCAAGGCCCTGCAGGTTTTTTGGGAGCAGCACGACCGGAACAAAGATCTCAACGCGCCAAGGAGCCCGAAATGAATAAGCACGAGCCCGATGTCCGGAAATTCTTGACGGACCAGTTCCTGTTCGGCGACAGCCGCCCCCTCGAACGCGACGTCTCCCTTTTCAACCAGGGGATCATCGATTCCACCGGCGTTCTGGAGCTCATCAATTACTTGGAAGAGCATTTCGGGATCAAGGTCCAGGACGACGAGCTGCTGCCCGAGAACCTCGATACGATCGGGAACATTTGCGCCTTCTTGGAAAGGAAACTCGTCTGATGAACCGATCTCTCCCATCGCCGGGATCTCCGGCCTCCCCGAAAGGACGCCATGGCCGATAAGAAACCGTTTTCTTCTGAAGTCCTGGTCATCGATTGCGCCCGCGCCTGCGAGGAGATCACCGCGCGCATCCGGACCTTCATGAAAGACCTCCTGCACAAACGAGGCTTGGTCATCGGCATCTCGGGCGGGATCGACAGCAGCGTGACGGCGGCCCTTTGCGTTGCGGCTGTCGGGCGAGAGCGGACGCTGGGGCTCGAGATGCCGGAGCGGCATTCGGCGGACGAGACGATCCTGCTGAGCACGCAACTCGCCGACCATCTGCAGATGCCCCGGATCCCCATGGACATCACGACGGTCCTTGAAGCCGTCGGCTACTACGAGAAATATGACCAAGCCGTCCGGTCGGCCATCCCCGCCTACGGGAGGGGCTGGAGATCCAAGATCATCGCCTCCGATGCCACGCAGGGCCGGGGGTTCACCTACTTCTCCATCGTGGCCACGTCGCCGGAGGGAGAGACCACCACGCGGCGGCTGGAGCTCAAGGCTTACCTCGAGGTCGTGGCCTGCACGAATTTCAAGCAGCGGATCCGCAAGATGTTCGAATACTACCACGCGGACCGTCTCAACTTCGCGGTGGCCGGGACCCCTAACCGCCTGGAATACGACCAGGGCTTTTTCGTCAAGCTCGGCGACGGGGCGGGAGATCTGAAGCCGATCGCCCACCTCTATAAATCCCAGGTCTATCAGCTGGCCCGCTATCTGGGTTTGCCCGAGGCGATCGTCCAGCGCCGCCCGACGACCGACACCTATTCGCTGCCCCAGGGCCAGGACGAGTTCTTCTTCTCCATCCCGTTCGAGAGTATGGACCTTTGCCTCTACGGGAAGAACCACGGTCTTGACGCCGCGCTCGTCGGCCGCCACGCCGGGCTCTCGGCCGACCAAGTCCAGGCGATCTATCTGGACATCGACCGAAAGCGCGCCTCGACCAGATACCTGCACCTCCCGCCGCTTCTGGTCTCGGACGTTCCGGAGATCGTCCTCGAAGGATCCCAGAAAGGATTCCCTTCCTAGGGGATTTGGGGTAGACTATTCCCGTGTCTTTAGCGAAATCCCTGCTGGCCCTGAGTTCCAGTCTGGATGATGTCCTCTTCAATTTCGTGATCAACCTGTTGCCGGACGAGCTCCTTTCGAACGCTTACCTTCGTCCGCTCCTGGCCCGCGCGTTCGGCCTGCGCTGCGGCCGCGACGTCCAGATCCGAGACAGCATCTACTATGAAGACCATCGGAGGATCGTCATCGGCTCGAACGTCCAATTGAACCGGAAGGCCTATCTGGACGCGGGAGGCGGCATCACCATCGGCGATAATGTCCGATTCGGCCCTCAGGTCATGCTGGTCACAGGCAGCCATGAGATCGGGGGTCCCGCCAAGCGGACGGGCCCTCTCATCTATAAACCCATCGTCATCGGCGACGGCTGTTGGGTGGGCGCGCACGTGTTCATCGGACCGGGCGTGACCATCGGCAGCGGCAGCATCGTTTCCGCCGGCTCTGTCGTCCAGAGGTCGATGCCGGCCAATTTCATGATCGCCGGGAATCCCGCGAGGCCCGTTTCGCCTCTGTAGATCCGGGAGCCGGCTCCGGAGAGGCCGGACCCGACTGGCCACCCCCGAGGCCTTTCCCCCGCGAACCGGGTTCGCCCGAGAGGACTGCCTCCGACGGCTTCGAAACCGTCCAGGCCTGAGGAACCCGATGATATTTGCCTGCGATTCATATATAATCCTTAAAAATCGAATCGGGAGCGGAACATGAAGATCAGTGTTTACGGCCTTGGCTACGTCGGGAGCGTGACGGGGGCTTGCCTGGCCGAGCTCGGTCATGACGTCATCGGCGCCGACATCAATCCGTTCAAGGTCGGATTGATCAATAGCGGGAAAAGCCCCATCGTCGAAAAGGACATCGACACGATCATCGGCAAGGTCGTAGCCAACGGCAAGTTCAAGGCGTCCGTCAATGTCGCCGAGGCCGTCCGCTCAACGGACCTCGCTCTGGTGTGCGTGGGCACCCCCTCCCGGTCCAACGGCAGCCTGGAGCTGAGCGCCATCCGGAGGGTGTCCAGCCAGATCGGACGGGCTCTCAGGACCCATCCGAGGTACTTCGTCGTCGTCGTTCGCAGCACGGTCCTGCCCGGCACCGTCGAGGACGTCGTCATCCCGATCCTCGAGCGCCAATCCGGGAAGAAGGCCGGGCGTGATTTCGGGGTATGCATGAACCCCGAATTCCTCAGGGAGGGATCCAGCGTTCACGATTTCTACCATCCGCCCAAGCACGTCGTCGGACAGATCGATCGAAGGAGCGGCAACGTCCTTCTCAAGATCTATGAGCACGTGGACGCCCAGATCTTCCGGGTCCCCCTCAAGATCGCCGAAATGGTCAAGTACTGCGACAATTCGTTCCATGCCCTCAAGGTCGCCTATGCGAACGAGCTTGGCGGCCTCTGCCGGGAATACGGGATCGACAGCCACCGGGTCATGGATATCTTCTGTTCGGATACGAAGCTCAATATTTCCCCGGCCTACCTGAAGCCGGGGTTCGCCTTCGGCGGCTCCTGCCTGCCCAAGGACGTGAGAGCGCTCGCGTCCGAAACGAGGCGGATGGACCTCGACTCGCCGATCATCAATTCGATCTTGGCCAGCAACAAGGCGCAGATCGCCAAGGTCATCAAGACGATCACGGCCTACAAAGGAAAGAAGATCGGATTTTTGGGCCTGAGCTTCAAGGGCGGGACCGACGATCTCAGGGAAAGCCCGATCGTCGATGTCATCGAAGCGTTGCTGGGCAAGGGCTTCGAGATCCGGATCTATGACCGGTACGTGTCCATCGCGCGGCTCCTGGGAGCCAACAAATCCTATATCGAGAAAGAGATCCCGCATATCGCCGACCTGATCGAGGAAGACATCGACAAGCTCGCCTCATTCGCCGATGTGCTCGTCGTCGCGAACCCTTCCGCGGAGTTCACGGCTCTGGCCAAGAGACTGGATCGACGCCACACATTGATCGACCTGGTCAGGATCGTCGAGGATCATTCGAAGATCCGGGCGGTCTATCACGGGAACTCCTGGTGATCCGGGCATGACCAAGGTCCTGCTGATCTCCAATGAGGTCATGCACTACCGCGTCAGCGTCTACAACGACTTCGCCCGGAGATTCAAGGACCTCGGGTATGAATTCATCGTCCGCGCGAACAGGCTCCAGAAGAAGAATCCCCATCCTCTGGAGTTCGATTTCCGGGAGATCCCGTTCCGATTCTCTCTTTACAGGAAAGAGATCCAAGAGCTGGCCCCTGACGTCGTCATCCTGTTCCTCCACATCAAGGATGTCATCCTGTTCCCCCTCCTCTATTGGCTGCGTCTGAGCCGGCGGCCCGTCCTGATCTGGACCAAGGGCGCGAACTTGGACGCTCCGGACCACCGCCTCCGGTCTGCGGCGTTCCACCACATGCAGACGCTGGCCGACGGCCTGATCCTCTATTCCCCGAAGGAAACGGGCTTCGTGAAGGCCAAGAACCGGTCCAAGATCACCTACGCGAACAACACCATCAACTATCTCGTGTTCCCCGAGATCGGCGCGAGCCGGGAGGAGATCAAGCGGGAGTACGGGATCCCGTTCAAGAAGACCGCCCTGTTCGTCGGCCGCATGGATGTCGGGGGCGGGCGCAAGAAGGTCGATCACGCGATCGAGGTCTTCAACGCCATCGAGAACCCCGATTACGGCCTGGTCCTCGTGGGCTCGGGATTCGACGACCGGCTCCGGAGAGAGATCCGGAGGGACAACGTCCTCTATCTCGGCGAGATCTACGACCCCGGGAACGTCGAGATCTGCAAGATCTTCAAGATGGCCGATGTCTTCCTGATCCCCGGCCACGTCGGGCTGGGGATCAATCAGGCCTTCGTCCTGGGCCTGCCGGTGATCACGGAAAAGGGGCCCCAGCCGCCAGAGATCCATTATCTGATCCCGGGGCGGAACGGCTTCCTGGTCGAGGAGAACGATCTGGACGACCTGAAGGCAAAGGTTCTCTTCCTCCTCGATCACGATCAGGACAGGGCCCGGTTCGCCGAGAACGCCAAGCGGGACATCCTCGCGAACGCGTCGATCGAAGGGATGTTCGGAGGATTCCTGCAGAATATCGAAAGGGTTCTGGGCCGGCCTTAGGCCGCGTCCGGTAAGAGGTCCCTGGCGGCTGAAGATGACCGAAGACATGCCCGAATTGGAGGCCCTGGCCTTGAAGAACAAGGCCATCCGGGGCGCCAGCATCAACATCGCAGCCCAATCCGTGGCCATCGCCTGCCAGACCGTCGGCGCGGTCATCCTGGCGCGCCTCCTTGGGCCTGCGGACTTCGGTCTGGTGGCCATCGTGACGGCCTTCAGCACCTGGATCGCCAATTTCGGGGTGAACGGTTTCACGGAATACATCATTTACCGGCCCGAGCTCAGCGAGGACGAGGTCGTGTCGATCTACTGGCTGCACGTCCTGATCGCGTCCGTGTTGACGGCGGGCTTCGTCGGCTTCGGGTTCGCGCTCGTCGGGATCTATCGCCAGCCCGGCCTCAGCGGGATCGCGGCGGCGATGGCGGCGAGCTTCGTCTTTTACGCTCTATCGACGACCCCCATCGCCCTTCTGAAGCGGGAGATGAAATTCGCCAAGATCGCCATGGCCGAGCTGTCTGGCGTGGTGCTGAGCTACGTCCTGGCGATCGGAGGGGCCCTCGCGGGCTTCGGCTATTGGTCCATCGTCGTCCGGCAGCTCACCATCCCGGCCGTGCTCGTCCTGGCCGCGTGGATCCTGAACCCCTGGAGGCCCAAGGGGCCCATCCGGCTCAAGAAGGCCTTCCCGAGCCTGAAATACGCGGTCAAGGTCTACGTTAACCTGGCGCTCGGCTTCCTGTCCAACGGCCTGGACAAGGTCCTGCTGGGGAAATTCCACGGCGCCAGCCTGGTGGGCAACTACGACCGCGCCTACAGCATCTTCTCCATGCCGGCCGCCCAGCTCCTGACGCCCCTTCACAACGTCGCCCTGGCGGCCCTGAGCCGTCTCCAGAACGACAAGGAGAAGTTCTCGGCGTACTTCGCCAAGGCGGTCTCGCTGGTGACCTTTCCCGGAGTCCTGGCCTCGGTCCTCCTGACGATCCTGGCCCACGACCTGGTCGCGCTGCTCCTGGGCCGGAATTGGGTCGAGGCCGGCTTCGTGGTCCTGGCCCTGGGGCCGGGGATCTCGGCCCAGCTCCTCTACGGGTCCAGCTCGTGGCTCCACCTGTCCCTGGGAACGCCGGACCGGTGGCTGCGCTGGAACTTCATCGCGGGCGCGGTCACGGTCACCCTGTTCGTGCTCGCGGCGCCGCGTGGCGCCGTCGCCATGGCCGCGGCCCTGAGCGCCAGAAGCTACATCCTCGTCGTGCCGGCGATCTGGTATGGGGGCCGGCCCATTCAGTTGCGCCTCAGGGACGTCTTTGGGAACATCTGGCCCTATTTCCTGTCCGGTGCCATCGTTCTCGCATTCTGGTTCCTGCTGTTGGGACCCGGCCTTTCGTGGGACCTCGTCCCGAAGGGATCGAGCCTCGTCGTCCGTATCCTGGTCTCCAGCGCGATCGCGACGGTGCTCTATCTCGCCCTGGTGGTCCTCCTGCAGCGGAGCTTCAGGTCCATCCGCGACGTGCTGTCCCTTATCCCCCATCTGCTGCACCGGAAGGGCTAAAGGCCCCCACGCCCGGAGAGCCCGCGGGCCGTCCTAAAAGAGGTCCGCGAAGTTCCCCGAGGCCCGGTAGGCGGCCCACCGCGCGCTCGCCGGGATGTCCCGCGCGTAGCCCGCGACATCGGGACCGATGGCGGGCAGGGCCAGCGTGCCGAACCAGGCGGGCGTCTCGGTCAGGTAGAGCGAAGCCGGAAGGACGTGATTGACAATGGCCGGGTCCCACACGACCGTATTATTGACGGTATCGAAATTCCCATGGCGGATCATCGTCGCCTTGACGTTCGTGTCATAGTAGGTCCCATTCGTCGGATTGGACCCGGTGCCGCTGTAACCGCGATAGCCCATATCGGGGTAGCCCAACCGGTAGATCTGCGGAGCCTGGATGTCGGTGCCGCTCGCCTCATAGATCTGCGAGTACAGGCCCGTCCCTGACGTCGACCAGCTCGACCCCTGGGCCGTGCCCAGGACGTTGCCCACGACCGTGTAGTAGGCCGACCAGTGGGTCAGCTCGATCGCGCATTCGTCGGGATAGGGGACCTTGTTGCAGGTCCCGTAGATCCGATTGCGGAAGAACGTCCCGTAGGCCGAGGACCCCCAGTAGCCGTCGCTGCCCAGGATCTCGCAGATGTTGCCCTCCCAAAGATTGAAGATCGTGGGCACCCCGTGGTTGTCGTCCATCGTCAACGGGCCCACGGCATCGGGGTCCGTCATTTGGTCGAAGCCGTCCTGGAAGTTATAGCCGACGACGTTCCCGCAACAGCCGCCCATCCAGTCGCTGAAGATGACCATCGGGTATCCCGCCGAGTGGAAGATATTGTCCTGGACCAGGCACCAGCAGCAGTTCTCGACGAAGTCCAATCCCTCGCAGTTCCTCCCGAGCTGCTGCCCGTTGTCGGAATAGCTGTGTTCGAACGTGCAGTTCGTGGCTTCCTGGAACCAGACCGACCGGCTGTAGATGTTCTTAAAATAGCACCCATAGAACCAGCACGCGTTCACATTGACGAGCGTGACCGCCCTGTCGACGGTGCTGTTGGTGCAATCGATAGTCAACGTTTCGAACCCGACGCCCACGGTGGGAGCCATCGTCCAGAGGATCAACCGCGGGCTGGCCGTCATATCGATGGGCAGGGCGTGGTCGAGGGTGACCGTCCGGGCCCCCGAGTTGACGCTGACGACCATGAACATGACCGTGGCCAGGCGCGTTTGGTCGTAGCCGATCCATTCCGCTGCGGCCCAGCCGTTCGAGGTATTCCCGTGCATATAGGACGGGGTGAGATCGGTCAGCTGGACCATTTGCCCTGCCCTGACGGTGTTGCTCCGCGTGTCGGTCAGGCTGCTCACGGTCAGGACGCGACTGCCCGCCGTGGCCCCTCCGGTGACCGTGAGCCCGATCTGCGCCGAGACATAGGGCGACTGCGACGGCGTCTCGAACCCGCCGCCTCCCGAGAGCCTGAGGACCGTTCCGGCCGTGCTTTGCCCGCGCCAGGTGACGTTCGATTTCGGAGTGATCGTGCCGGAGATGAGATAAGTCCCGTCGGGGATATACACATGGGAACCGGCGGGGCAGGCCGCCTGCGCGTTCGCGAACGCCGTCGTACAATTGACGGTGCCGCCGCTGACGGCGCCATAATTGAGGACGTTCACGCCCAAGGGCCGGGCGTTCGCGCCTCCCGGCCGGTATTGCGCGGTCCCGCCGGGTACCCCGGCGCTCGACCAGTCGATCAACCGGTTCGGAGGGATGACCGTGTTGGCGTCGACCGCCGTGACCGTCCGGCTCACCTGATCGGAGCCGGAGCTGTTGCGAACCGTGAGGCTGACGGAAAAGGCCCCCAAATCGGAGAAGGCGTGGGCAGGGTTCTGGGCCGTGCTGGCGGCGCTGTCGCCGAAGTCCCATTGCCAGGAATTCGGGGATCCCGTCGACGTGTCGGTGAACTGAACGGTCTGCCCGGGCGTCGGGGCGGCCGGACTGTAGGTGAAGGACGCGGTGAGATCGTCACCGGGATTATTGGGCTCACGAACGGAGCATCTGTCCCCTGTCAGGATGAAGACCGAGGCCATCATAGCCAGACAATTCGGCAAACACTTCCCCCTGAGACGCATGTCCATTCCTCCGCTTCTCGATTAAAACAAGTACCTTTTATTCTATAACAATTCTCCTCGGATTGAGAAGGGATTTCTATCCCCGACCGATCCGGCGGACGGGACCGATAGGGCCGTGGCCCAGGCCAAGGACAGGACGGACCGTCCCCTGTCTCCGACCTCGAGGGCTCCGGTCTTGAGGCGCGAGGGCGGGCGGCCGTCCAATGCCCTCCAGGCATGCCGCCCCACGCCCGTTCCGCCCTGTGCGGCCCGGGCGCGGGCGATCACCGATCCGCCCGGTATCCCCTTAGAAGAGGTCCGCAAGCCTCCCCGAGGCCAGATAGGCGGCCCACCTGGCGCTCGCGGGAGTGGCCTGGGCATAGCCGGTCACGTCAGGCCCGATGGCGGGGAAGGCCAGTGAACCGAACCAGGACGGCCTGGACTCGAGATAGAGCGACGCGGGCAGGATATGGTTCGAGATGGCCGGATCCCAAAGGACCGCCTGATTGACATAATCAAAATTCCCGTGCCGGATCAGCGTGGCCTTGACGTTCGTGTCGTAAAAAGTGGGATTGCTCGGATTGGACCCAGTGCCGCTATAGCTCCGATTGCCCATGTCGGGGTAGCCTAGCCGGTAGATGTGCGGGGACTGGAACGAATTTCCGCTGGCCTCATAGATCTGCGAGTATTCTCCGGTCGTATTCCAGTTGGAGCCGACGGGTGTGCCGAGGACGTTGCCGACAACGGTATACATGTAAGACCAGTGTGTGAACTCGAGACAGCATTGATCGGCATAATTCATCTCGCTGGTCGTACCCCAGATGCGGTTCCTGAAGTACGTGCCGAAGCCGGCGGAGCCGTAGTAGCCGTCGTTCCCGAAGATCTCCCCTTCATTCCCCTCCCACAGGTTGAAGACACAGGGTGGGCCGTGGCTATCGTCTGCCGTCAGCGGGGCGGTGCTCAAGTCGTAGCCCTGGTTGAACCCGTTGAGAAAGTTGTAGGCCACGACATTGCCGGCGCACCCGCCTTGCCAGTCCCCGAACATGATCATCGGGTATCCGGCAGAATGGAAGGTATTATCCTGCACCAGACACCAACACGCATTCCCGACGAAGTCCAATCCCTCGCAGTTGCGGCCTAAGCCCTGGCCGTGGTCGGAGTGGTTACGCTCAAAGGTGCAGTTCGTGACCTCCTCGAACCAGGCCGAGCGGTCGTACATCCGCTTGAAGTAGCACCCGTAAATCCAGCATGACGTCGCGTTGACGATCTGGATCACCTGATTGGCGGTGCTGTTGGTGCAGTCGAATTGCAGGTTCTCGAACCCGACGCCGCGTGTTAGCAGCGCTCTGGGCGTGAGCAGGGGGGTGGCGGTCATATCCAAGGGGAGAGCATGGTCCAGCGTGACCTTCCGGGCCGCGCTGTCGATCGCCGCCACGGTGAACATGATGCTCGACAGGCGGGTCGCGTCGTAGCCGAACCATGATTCCGCCGTCCAGCTGTTGGACGAGTTGGCGTGCATATAGGACGGAGTGAGCTGCGTCAGCTGGACGAGGCCGCCGACGGTGAACGTGGCCGTATTGGCGACCGTCAAGACCCGGCTCCCTTTGGTCGCCCCGGCCGTGACAGCTATGCCATTGGCCGAATAGCTTGGCGGCGGCCACTCCGCTGGAGAGGAGAACCCTCCCCCACCGGAGAACTTGATGATGGCCCCGGTGACGCTCTGCCCGCGCCAGGTCCGGTTGGACGTCAGAGAGACGGTTCCCGACAGGAGATAGGTCCCGTTGGGGATGTAGATGTACGAACCGGCCGGACAGGCGGACTGCGCGTTGGCGAAGGCCGTCGAGGAGTTCCTCGCCCCGGTCGGATCGGCGCCATAATCCGCGACGCTCACGCCTTGAGGCCGGGCGTTGACGCCGCCATCCCGGTATTGGGCGATCCCCCCGGGAACGCCGGCGCCGGACCAATCGATCCAGCGATCGGCCAAATGGACGGAGGGGGAACTATCGGCCACGACGACGGTCTTGCTGGCGCTATTCGATCCGGAGCCATTGCTAACGGTCAGCGTGACGGTCCTGGACCCCGTTGTGCCATAGGAATGACTCGGGTTTTGGGTCGTGCTGGTCGTGCCGTCCCCAAATTCCCACAGCCAAATGAGCGGC
>JBFYNT010000172.1:0-4646 GCA_041304225.1 Candidatus Aminicenantota bacterium | reverse complement strand
GCTCAATGTTGTATGACATGGTGTTTCTCCTTAATCTTCAAGAGTCGGGGTGACAGGCGCTGCTGTAGTCGGCGTGACAGCATTATCGTAATCATCGATAAGCTGGTTAACGCTGCTCAAGGTCGAGCGCATCATCAACGAGCCGACCGCGGCCGCCCTGGCCTACGGCATGGACAAGAAGAAGGACGAGATCATCGCCGTTTACGACTTCGGCGGCGGCACCTTCGACATCTCCAACCTAGAGGTCGGGGAGGGGTTGGTCGAGGTCAAGGCCACCAACGGCGACACGCACCTCGGCGGCGACGACCTGGACCAGCGCGTCCAGGACTGGATCGTCCAGGAGTTCCGCCGGGAGTCCGGCATCGATCTGACCAAGGACAAGATGGCCATCCAGCGGCTCAAGGAGGCCGCGGAAAAGGCCAAGGTCGAGCTCTCGACGACCATGGAGACCGAGATCAACCTGCCCTTCATCACCGCCGACGCCTCCGGGCCGCGGCACCTCCTGATGAAGCTGACGCGGGCTAAGCTCGAACAGCTCTGCGAGGACCTCGTCCAGCGCTCGGTCGCCCCGGTCCGCCAGGCCCTGGCCGACGCCAATCTCAAGGCCGCGGACATCCGCGAGGTCATCCTCGTCGGCGGCCAGACCCGCATGCCCCGCATCCAGCAGCTCGTTCACGAGCTCTTCGGTAAGGAGCCCCACAAGGGCGTCAACCCGGACGAGGTCGTGGCCGTCGGCGCGGCCATTCAGGGCGGCGTCCTGTCGGGCGACGTCAAGGACGTCCTGCTGCTCGACGTCACGCCGCTGACCCTGGGCATCGAGACCTTGGGCGGCGTCTTCACCCGGATGATCAACCGTAACACGACCATCCCGACCAAGAAATCCGAGATCTTCTCGACGGCTTCGGACAACCAGCCGAGCGTCGAGATCCACGTCCTTCAGGGCGAGCGCGAGATGGCCGCCCACAACCGGACCCTCGGGCGCTTCCACCTCGACGGCATCCCGCCGGCCCCCCGGGGCATCCCCAAGGTCGAAGTGACCTTCGACATCAACGCCGACGGCATCCTCCACGTCTCCGCCAAGGATATGGGCACGGGCAAGCAACAGGCCATCACCATCACCGGCCACAGCGGCCTCGACGAGAAGGAGATCGACCGCATGGTCAAGGACGCCGAGACGAACGCTGCCGACGATAGGAAGCGGCGGGAGACGATCGACGCCCGCAATCACGCCGACCAGCTCGTCTACGGCATCGAGAAGCTCCTCCGCGAGAACAAGGACAAGGTCCCGGCCGAGGAGGCCGAGCGCCTGCAGAAGGAGATCGACGCCACCAAGCGGGCCATCGAATCGGACGACCTGGAGCGGATCCGGAAGGCCACCGAGGACCTGTCCAAGGCCTCGCACAAGCTGACGGAGACGATGTACCAGCAGGCCGGTCCCCAGCCGGGGGCGGCGGGCGGCCCCGGAGCCGGGTCCCAGCAGCAGTCGGCCCCCGGCGGCGACGGCCGGGGCGACGGCGCCGACGGAGAGGTCATCGACGCCGAGGTGGTCGACGACGATAAAAAGAACTAGGCCCCGCGGCCTCTGACGGATACAATGGGGCCCTGATCGGGCCCCGCGCGGCTGTCCGAGGAGAGGTCATGGCGAAAGACTATTACCAGATCCTGGGCGTCGCCCGGGGAACGGCCCTGGCCGACATCAAGAAGGCCTACCGGAAGCTCGCCCGCAAGTTCCATCCCGACCTCAATCCCGGGGACAAGACGTCCGAGGCGCGCTTCAAGGAGATCCAGGAAGCCTACGCCGTCCTGTCCGATCCGAAGAAGCGGACCCAATACGACCAGTTCGGCGACCTCGGCGGGGCTTCCGCCGGCCCCGGAGCCGGACCCGGCGGGAGGCCGGCCGGACCGGGCTTCGAAGGCTTCGATTTTTCCGACTACGGCTCCTCGACCTTCCGGGATTTCTTCGAGAACATATTCAGGGGGGGGGGCGGCGTCCGCGGCCCTGAGGCGACGGCCGGCGGGCCGGAGCGCGGCGAGGACCTGCAATATTCGATGTCCATAGACTTCGAGGACGCCATCAGAGGCGTCCAATCGCGCATCCGGGTCAGCCGCCAGACCGCCTGTGAGGCCTGCGGCGGGCACGGCCACGTCTCCGGCGGGCGGCGACGGGCCTGTCCGGCCTGCGGCGGGAGCGGCCGCGGATCCGTGCAGCGCGGGTTCATGAAATTCGCGGGCGCGTGCCCGGCCTGCGGCGGGACGGGCCAGGCCCCCGGCGAGCCCTGCCGCGCCTGCGACGGGAGGGGCTCCGTCCCCAATTCCGACCTCATCAACGTCCGCATCCCGGCCGGGGTCGACAACGGCTCCCGGGTCCGCGTCCCTGGCCGTGGCAACGCGGGGCGCCACGGCGGCCCGCCGGGCGACCTCTACATCGTCATCGAGGTCGCCCCGCACGCGTTCTTCCGCCGCGAGGGGCCCGACATCTCGATCCGCGTGCCCATCACCGTGCCCGAGGCCACCTTGGGCGCCAAGATCGACGTGCCGACCTTGTGGGGCCGGACGACCATCCGCATCCCGCCGGGGACGAAGTCGGGCCAGAAGTTCCGGATCAAGGAGCAGGGAGCGCCGGCGGCCGGGCGCAAGGGCGGGCGCGGCGACGAGTTCGCCGAGGTCTACATCGTACCGCCCCCGCACGACGACGAGCGGGTCCGCGAGCTGATGAAGGAGCTCCAGAACCTCTCGGGGCCGAACCCCAGGGGAGCGACGGGGATGAACTGACATGACCAAGACGCGCAAGGAAACGAAAAAGGGGCCGAGCAAGTACTATCATATATCCAGCGTCGCCAAGATGTACAACATCCATCCCCAGACGCTCCGTCTCTACGAGAGGGAAGGGCTGCTCGCGCCCTCCCGGAGCGAGGGCAACACCCGCCTCTATTCCGGCGAGGACCTCAAGCGGCTCGAGCTCATCCTCAACCTCATCAGGGACCTCGGGGTGAACCTGGCCGGCGTCGAGGTCGTCCTCAACATGCGCTCCAAGATCGAGCGCATCGAGGGCGAGGTCAACGAGTTCCTGGACTACGTCCGGCGCGAGTTCTTCGAGGGCAAGGAGGAGGAATTCGAGGCCCGCAAGAGGGCCCTGGTCCACTTCCGCCCGGGCGGCGTCGTCAAGGTCGAGAGCGGCGACGAGTGAGGCATGGGCCCCAAAGACTTCGTCGATTCTAAGAGCCTCCGGCACTACCTGGAGGAGATCGCCCGGTTCCCGGCCCTGACCGAAGATGAGGAAAAGAGCCTCGGCGAGAGGATCCGCCGGGGCGACAAGGAAGCCCTGCAGAGCCTGGTCAAATCCAACCTCAAGTTCGTCGTCTCCTACGTCAAGAAATACCGCGGCATGGGCCTGGGCCTGCTCGACCTCATCGACGAGGGCAACGTCGGGCTGATCGAGGCGGCCAAGCGCTTCGATCCCACGAAGGGCGTTCGCTTCGTCTCCTACGCCGTCTGGTGGATCCGCCAGGCCATCATCCACGCCCTGACCCTCTATTCCCGCGTCTACGCCATCCCCCAGAAACTGGCCGACCAGATCTCTCTCATGCGGAGGAAGACGGCCGAGCTCAAGGCCGACCTCGGCCGCGACCCGACCCGGGAGGAGATCGGCCGGGCCATGGGCATCCCCGAGACCGACGTCGAGGACCTCGAGATCCTGGGGGAGAGGAATTTGTCCCTGAGCGACAAGGTCAATGACGACGACCTCGAGGTCGAGGACCGCCTCAGCGACCCGGCGTCCCCCTCCGTCGAGTACCAGATCATCAAGGCCTCGGTCCAGCAGCAGATCCGGGAGATCCTGGGGGAGCTGGATGACAAAGAGGCACTTGTGCTAAAATTGAGGTTCGGGCTGGACGATGACCGGCCGCGGACCCTCCAGGAGATCGGGGCCCGGCTCAACCTGACCCGGGAGAGGATCCGCCAGATCGAGCAGAAGGCCATGCGCAAGCTCAGCCGGTCGCAGAAGCTCCAGCACCTCAGAGGGTATCTGAATTGATCGCGCCAACGGTCTGCGGGAAGTGCCAGGGGACTGGCTGGCTCCTCGAGGACGCCGGCGGCTCCCAGGTGGCCAAGAGGTGCGCCTGCTTCGGCGAGCGCTGCAAGCAATCGCTCATCGACCAGGCAAATATCCCGCGCCGCTACCAGGGCTGCAGCCTGGACAACTTCGAGGTCCACAACGACTCGCACCGGGACGCCCTGAAGATCTCGCGGCAGTTCGTCAAGAACTTCCCGGCCCAGGACGTCGGGCTGGTCTTCATCGGCCCCTGCGGGGTGGGGAAGACCCACCTGGCCGTGGCCATCATCCAGGAGCTCATCCGGACCCAGGACGCGTCCTGCATCTTTTATGACTTCCGGGACCTCATCCGGGAGATCCAGAGCACCTTCACCCCCGAATCCACGCTCTCGGAGTCGGACATCCTCGCCCCTGTCTTCTCGTCCGAGGTCCTGGTCCTCGACGAGCTCGGAGCCAAGAGGACGACGGCCTGGGTCGAGGAGACGGTCTTCTACATCATCAACCACCTCTACAATCAGAAGAAGCTCACCCTCTTCACGACCAACTACCCCGACACCGACGAGGACGAGGACAAGCGCGACACGTTCTACAAGAA
>JBFYNT010000171.1:0-3020 GCA_041304225.1 Candidatus Aminicenantota bacterium | reverse complement strand
GATTGCGGGTCGTGCTCGTCCCGCCGTCCCCGAAGCTCCACGACCACGAGGTCGGCGCCCCCGTCGAGGTGTCCGTGAACGTCACGGCCTGGCCCGCGATTGGGGAAGCGGGGCTGTAGCTGAACGACGCCACCGGCGCCGCCGTCACCGTCACCGTCCGCGTCGTCGCATTCGATCCCGTTCCGTTGGTCGCGGTCAAGCTCACGGTATAGGACCCGGCCGCCGCGAAGGCGTGGCCGGGATTGCGGGTCGTGCTCGTCCCGCCGTCCCCGAAGCTCCACGACCACGAGGTCGGCGCCCCCGTCGAGGTGTCCGTGAACGCCACGGCCTGGCCTGCGATCGGAGAAGCGGGGCTGTAGCTGAACGATGCCACCGGCGCCGCCGTCACCATCACCGTCCGCGTGGTCGTATTCGTTCTCGTCCCGTCCGCTACCGTCAAGGTTGCGGTATAAGTCCCGGGCTCCGTATAGACATGGGTCGGGTTTTGGGAGGAGCTCGTCCCCCCGTCCCCGAAGCTCCACGACCACGAGGTCGGCGCGCCCGTCGAAGCGTCCGTGAACGTCACGGTCTGTCCGACGACGGGAGAGACGGGGCTGTAGCCGAAGGAGGCCGCCATCGTCGAGGCCATCGCCACGGTGACGGTGTGTTTCGCCGACCTGTAAACCGCCCCGCTGCCGATGGTCAAGGCCACGGTGTAGAATCCCCTGGTCCTATAAACGTGGGTAGGGTTCTTCGAACGGCTCGTCGTTCCGTCCCCGAAATCCCACTGCCAGGAATCGGGATCGCCCGTTGACGTATCCACGAATTGGACGATCTGCCCGACCCCCGGATAGTTGGGGCTGTAGGCGAACGACGGGTAAAGCGTCGATCGCGATACGACCGTCACGGTCCGTCGGGCCGTCCGGGACCCGGACCCGTTCGCGACGGTCAGAAGCACGCGGTAGAAGCCGGCGGCGGCGTAGCTGTGGACCGGGTGTTGCGCCGTGCTCGCCGAGCCGTCCCCGAAGTCCCATTGCCAGGCCGTGGGAGCGCCCGCCGAAGTGTCGGTGAATTGGACGGCGTCCCCCGTTGTCGGGATGGCGGGGCCGAAGGAGAAGGAAGCCTTGAGTCGGATAGCCCGTTCAGCCGCGAGTTTCGACAGCATCCCATTGGGGCCCGTCTGCGCGCTCAAGCCGCTCACCGCGGAGAGACCTAGGACGGCGATGAGCAGGATCGGCACGATGCGCGTGGCGAGGGATCGAGGAACGTTCCAACGCTGGACCATGGTCATGACCTTTCTCCCAGGACGGTCAGCGGACGGCACGGTGGCCCCGGCGGATCCGCTTGGGGGCGCGTTAAGTGCCGATGTGTCTTGTATAAGATAGCCCCGGTATCTTCTAAATATATCACCCTTTTAGGGGATAACAAAGGGCATTTTGGACAAAAGATGGCTAATCTCGGGCTTCCTGGCCGGGTCACGGGCCCGTTCTCGGGGCCGGCGGGGATCTGGTGGTCTCGAACGTCCCCCCAGGTGAGGGATGATCGACGAGTTGGCGATGGGAAGGCCTCTCGGGAAGATCTTGCGGAAGGTTTAGGTGCCATCTTGTCCGGATCCTCCCCTGTCCCTCTTCCCTATTTTCCGAGAACTCAAGTATACTTGGTGGGTCTTTTCGCGCCCCAGCCGTAGCCGGGGCCGGATATCATGATCCATCCGAGGAGATATCATGGACGGTGAAAAGCGACAAGGCGCCCGTTCTTTCGCCGTCGCGGAAGTGAGCTTCGACCATAAGGGCATGCATTTCCTTGGACGGATCAATGATCTGTCCTCTGGCGGGATGTACATCGACACCATCAATCCGTTGCCCGAGGGCTCTACCATCAGCTTCCAATTCGGTCTCCCCGGCGATGGACCGGAAAGACCCGTCTCGGGCGAGGGAGTGGTCGTCTGGATGGTCCACATGCAGGGTATGGGGATCGGTTTCACCCGGCTGTCGGATGACGACCGGGACCGGCTGAAGGCTTATCTTTCGCGCACCTAAGCCGCCCCTGCCGCCCCCCGCTTTCGCCGCCGAACCTGTCCTTGATGAGGACTGCCCTCTGGACCTCGCTGAATGGGAGGAAAGCTTCGGATTTGGGATCGACTGAGAGGATGATCGGCCTTGGGACGTCCCTTAAAGCGAAAGGAGATGCCCATGAGCCAGCCCGCCCATTTTTTCGATCCTCCCTTGCCCTTTCCGATCAAGGTCGTCCCCTTGGCGACGGGGCCTGTCCAGATCTATGAGATCCCGGACGACTAAAAAGAAGCGATCCTGGAGCAGCTCTATATCTTCAGGCCGGTGCCAGCTCTCGAGGACATCATGGAGGACATCCACGCCGAAAAACAGTTCCGGGTCCGCGAGTTCCTAGTCGCGCGGGAAGGCGGGATGAACGTCCTCGCGAGCCCCTACTATCTCGAGACCGGGGGGACCGTCATCGATTGGGTTCCGGTCCGAAGGGCCCGGAAAAGAACTTCGAAGGTCAATTCATCCTCAAAGCCCGATGGCTTTTTGGATCGCACCTGATTCAGGCCGGCCATAGCTTATGATCTCGCGGCATGCTTCCCCGTGCGTCGGCGGGGAGCTTGCGAAGGCGGCCCGTATTTCAGCCGCTCTTCCCGGACTTGAAGGACGGAGCAGAAACGCCTGGCCATTTCGGGGGACACGGCTCGCCGGCCGCGTTCGTAATCAGAGACCATGTTCTGCCGGATCTCGAGTTTATCGGCCAGCTGCTCCTGGGTCCATCCCGCCTTCAGCCGGGCGCCGGCCAGAAGATTCCCGACCCGGTTTTTTTCCATCTCCTTCCAATATTCGGTTTCTTCGACGGGGATCGACGCTTCCTCCTCGCCCGCGGCCAGGACGGTGACCTCGTACTTCTTTCGGAGCCAATCGACGATCTCCCCGGGGCGGTCGCCCTGGATCGACAATTCAGTACGGGGCTTTTTCACGACTGCCAACATAATACACCTCGATGATGATCTCGCCCTTGCGATGCGTCCAACAGGC
>JBFYNT010000170.1:0-11013 GCA_041304225.1 Candidatus Aminicenantota bacterium | reverse complement strand
GAACGGCCGGCTTGAGCGGTGAAGCGGGCTTCAACGGTACGGGGGGCTTGGCCGCCGCGGCGGCGCTCGCCGCCGGCTTGGCGGGCCCGCCCATGAGCGGTTTAGCCGGGGTGAGCGGGCGGGCCGCTCCCAGCTTGATGGGATTCGCCGGTCTGAGGGGCACGGCCGGCTTCAAGGGGGCTTTCTCGGGGGCGGGGCCCGGCTTGTCCGGATCGGCCTTGAGGGGTTTCTTTACGGCGGGTTTCTTGGTTGTGTCAATCATGGGCGTCTTCTTGTTTGATGGAGATTTTCCAGCCGATCAGGCGGGAGGCCAGCTTGACGTTGATGCCCTTCTTGCCGATGGCCAGGGACAGCTGGTCCTGGGGCACGATGGCCAGCATGGCCTTCTCGGCCTTGCTGGCGATCTGGAGCCGCTCGACCTTGGCGGGGCTGAGCGCGGACTTGGCGTAGGTCACGAGGTCGGCCGACCATTCGATGACGTCGACCTTCTCGCCCTGGAGCTCCTTGGAAATGGCCAGGATGCGGTTTCCCCTGACGCCGATACAGGCGCCGACGGGATCGATGTCCCGCTCCCGGCTGGCCACGGCCACCTTGGCCCGCTCGCCGGGCTGGCGAACGATGTCCTTGATCTCGATCGTCCCGTTCGCGATCTCCGGGATCTCGTTCTCGAGGAGCCGGGCCAGGAAGCGGCTGGAGCTGCGGGAGACGAGGATCTGCGGCCCCTGGTAGCCGCCTTTGAGGACCTGGGCGATGACCGCTTTGATCAGATCGCCGCGCCGGATCTCGTCGCCGGGCAACTTCTCCCGCAGGGGCAGGAAGACCTCGGTCCGGTTGACCTCCAGGACGACGACGCCGTCCTCGATCCTCCGGACGACGCCCGTGACGATCTCCCCGATGCGCGGGGCGAATTCGTTGATGATCTTCTCCTGCTCGGCGTCGCGGACCTTCTGGAAGATGACCTGTTTGGCGGCCTGGGCGGCGATGCGGCCCAGGGTATCGGAGGGCAGGTCGACTTCGACGCTCTCGCCTTCCTTGACGTCGGGGCGGATGGCCCGGGCCTCGGTGAGGGAGATCTCCTCGCCCGGATTCTTGGGGGCGGCCAGCGCTTTCTTGACGGCGAAGACGCGGAGCTCGCCCTTTTCGGGCTTGAACAGGACTTGGACGCTCTCTCTCTGGGAGAAGAACTTCGCGGACGCGACCTTAAGGGATTCCTCGATCGCCTGGATGATGATGCGAGGCTCGACGCTGCGCTCTTTGCTGAGCTGCAGGATCGTATTCCAGACGTTGACTTTCATCCGCTGTTCTCAATTCCCAGGCGAAGGGGCTCAAGGACGGCAGATTATATCGGAATTCCGGTCAAAGTGCAATGAACGGCTCGCCAGGCGGCCTCTCCCTTATGCGGCGGAGCCGTGGAGGCTGTAGGGGCCGGACGAGGTGATGCGGACGGTGAGAAAGCGCCCGGCGGGATCGGCCGGAGCGTCGAAGTTGACCACCAGGTTGCCGGCCGTGCGGCCGGAGAAGCGGCCGCCGCCCTTGGGGCTCGGACCGGTGCCGAGGACCCGGAGCTCCCGCCCGACGAAGGAGCGGAAGACCTCCGCCTGGATCGACTTCTGGAGATCCTGGAGGACGACGAGCCGGCGGCGCTTGACCTCGAGGGGAACGTCGTCGGGCGATTCGGCCGCGGCTGTCAAGGGCCGAGGCGAATAGCGGAAGGAGAAAACACCCGCGAACCGGACCTCGCGGAGGAGCCCGCAGGTCGCCTCGAAATCGGCGTCGGTTTCGCCCGGGAAGCCGACGATGACGTCCGTCGAGAGGAGGAGGCCGGCGACGCTCCGCCCCAGGCGGTCGACGAGCGCGAGGTAATCCTCGCGGGTGTAGCCCCGGTTCATCCTCTCCAGGACCGGGGTCGAGCCGGACTGGACCGGCAGGTGGAGGGCCGGACAGGCCTTCGGCAGCGCGGCCATCGCCCGTACCAGGTCGTCGCCGAAGTTCTTCGGATGGGAGGTGATGAAGCGGACCCATTCCGGGCCGGGCACGGCGCAGACGGCCCGGAGGAGGTCGGGGAACGGCGCGCCGGTCGCCGGGTCCCGGTAGGAATTGACGTTCTGGCCGAGCAGCTGGATCTCCCGGGCGCCGGCCGCCGCGGCGGCCCGGACCTCGGCGAGGACGCTGTCGAGCGGCCGGTACTTCTCGCGGCCCCGGCTGAAGGGGACGATGCAATAGGCGCAGAAGTTGTCGCAGCCCTCCATGACCGGGACGAACGCGCTCCAGGGATCCCTCCGGGCCGTGGCCTCGGGACCGATCTCCCGCCAGTCGCGCTCGAAACCGGTCCGGGCGACCGGGCTCTCCGCGGCCCGGCCCACGATCCCGGCCAGGTCGGGGTAGCTGTCCGGTCCGGCGACGAAGTCCACGTACGGCAGCTTGTCGAGGATCGCCTTTTTGCGGATTTGGGCCACGCAGCCGGCGACGCCCAGGATGAAAGGCCTTTTCCGCTTCAGCCGCGACAGCCGGCCGAGGTAGGAGAAGAGCTTGTCCTCGGATTTCTGGCGCACGGCGCAGGTGTTGACGACGACGACGTCCGCGTCCTCGGGACCCTCCGCCCGGACCGCGCCGGCCCGGACAAGGACGCCGGCGATATGCTCCGAATCGTTCTCGTTCATCTGGCAACCGAAGGTCCGGACGAAGACCTTCAGGCCGGCGAGGGAGGCGTTCATGGCGCGATCAGAGGATCTCTTCGAGAAGGGCGGCCGCGTCCCGGACGAGCTCCTCGCATTTCGTCTGGTGGAGCTTGCGCTCCTCGGCCTGTCGCTGGCCTTCCGGCGTGCCGATGTCGCAACCGAGGAGGTCGCGGCAGCGCACCGCGCCGTGACGGGCCTCGAACCGCCTGACGAGCTCGTTGACGAGCGCGTAGGTCTTGTCGCGCGCGGCGGCGTCCTCGGCCCGGACCCGGCCGTGCTCGAGGCCGATCGCCAGGAAAGCCCCTGTCAGCGCGCCGCACCAGTCGGCCCGGCGGGCGATGCCGCCGCCGAAGGGTTGGGCCAGGCGCAGGGCGGTCTCCCGGCCGAGGCCGAGGTCCCCGGCGAAGGCCGCGAAAACGCCCTGCGAACAGCTGAAGCCCTCGCGGAAGAGGGACACGGCGGTCTCGGGCTTGGTCATGGCTGCCTTCCTTTCCCCGTCGTCCCGTCGAGCATCTCGCGGGCGGTCTGGCGGGCGGCGTCCGTCAGCCGGCTGCCGGCGACGAGGCGGGCGATCTCCTCGACCCGCTCCTCGCGGCCGAGCTCGCGGGCGGCCGTATAGGTCCGGTCCTTTTCGATCCGCTTGTCCACGTGGAAGTGGTGGGCCGCGGCGGAGGCGATCTGCGGCAGGTGGGTGATGCAGATCACCTGGTGCCGGCCGGCCAGGTGGTCGAGCTTGCGGGCGATGAATTCGGCGGTGCGGCCGCCGATCCCGGCGTCGATCTCGTCGAAGATGAGGGTCCTGCGGCGCTCCCGGTCCTTGCCGGCCGACTTGAGGGCCAGCATCATCCGCGACAGTTCGCCTCCCGAGGCGATCCGTCGCAGGGGCCGCAGCTCCTCCCCGGGATTCGGAGAGAGCAGGAACTCGACGTCCTCGGCGCCCTGGTCGCGGATGGTCGACGGATCGTCGAGAGAGGCCGGAACCCCGGTCAGACGGACCTCGAAGCGGGCCTTGGCCATGCCAAGGAGGGCGATCTCCTTCTCGACGTCGCGGCCGAGGCCCGCCGCCGCCCGCCGGCGGGCGGCTCCGAGCCGGGCGGCGAGGCCGGCATAGTCCTCGAACTTCGCGGCGATCGCGGATCCGAGGTCCTTGAGCCTCTCCCGTCCGGACTCGAGCCCGGTCCGCTCGCGCCGCAGCTCCTCCCCGCGGGCCAGCACGGCTTCGACCGTCCCGCCGTACTTGCGCTTGAGCTTCTCGATGACGCTCAGGCGCTCCTCGACCGCTTCGGGATCGTCGGGCGCCTCGGCCCGGCGGTCCTTGAAGCGGACGAGGGCGTCGGCGGCGTCCTGGAGGAGTATGGAGGCCTCCTCGAGGCCGGTCCGGAAATCCCCGAAAGAGGCGTCGTAGGCGGCCAGCTCGCCGAGGAGGGACCGCAGGCGGGCCAGGCGCGGCACGAGCGAGTCCTCGCCGAGATAGGCGACGTCGAGGGCCTTATCGACGAGCCCGGCGATCCTCTCGGCGTTGCGGAGGATGTCGCGCTCGCGCAGGAGGCTCTCGTCCTCGCCGGGCTTGAGCCCGGCCGCCTCGATCTCGCCGGCCTGGTAGGCGATGAAGTCGAGCCGTTGCTCGCGCTCCTTCTCCCGGGCTTCGAGGTCGCGCTTCTCCTGGAGAAGGCGGCGCAGGTCCTGGGCGGCCCGGGCCGTGTCACGGACGAGGCCCGCGTCGTCGAGGGTCTCGTCGAGGTAGCCGAGGTGGTTCTCCAGGTGGAGGAGGAAGACGTGGTCGTTCTGACCGTAGATGTCGATGAGCCGGCTTCCGATCTCGCGGAGCCGGCGCACCGGCACGAGGACGCCGTTGACGAAGGACTTGCCGGCGCCCTGGGCGGTGACCGAGCGCTGGACGAGGAGCTCTCCGTCCTCGGGTTCGGGCAGGCCGTCGAGGTCGAGGCGCTCCCCGGAGACGTCGAAGACGGCCTCGACGAAGGCCTCCGTCTTACCGGTCCGAACGAGGTCGGGAGAGCCCTTCTCGCCGAGGATGAGACGGATGGCGTCGATGATGATGGATTTTCCCGCGCCCGTCTCGCCGGTCAGGATGGAGAACCCCTCGTCGAGCGCGAGCGTGAGGTCCTCGATCGTGGCCAGATTCCTGACGCGCAGGAACTTGATCATGGTCGTCGCGCCGTCAGCGGATGACGTACGGGGTGAGGGCCCTTTCCATGTTCACGCGGCCGTAGCCGGCGTGATCGTCGAGGCCGGGGGCCGTCGCGGCGTTGACGTCGTCGGCCGTGTAGCGGATGACGTTCATGACGTCGGCGACGCTGAGGCCGGGCTTCAAGCTCTTGATCAGGGCGGCCAGGCCGGAGACGTGGGGAGCGGCCATGGACGTCCCGGAAGCGAAGAGGTACGGCGGATTGCCGGTGCCGACGTAGGCCCGGGGCGCTGTGGACAGGATGTAGACGCCCGGGGCGGCCACGTCGACCTGGGGGCCGTAATTCGACCACGATACGATCTCGTCGTCGTAGTCGCTGGCGGCCACGGCCAGGACGTAGTCGTCATAGGCGGCCGGGTAAAGGACCCCGGCCCCGCCGTCGTTGCCGGCCGCGGCGACGACGACGACCCCGTGGTCGTAGGCGTACTTGCAGGCGTCCTCGAGGAAGGCGTCGTTGTACTCGCCGCCCATGCTGATATTGATGACGTCGGCCCCCTGATCGACGGCCCAGATGATGCCGTCGATGATCCAGCTGTAATAGCCGTCGCCGGACGCGTCGGTGACCTTGACCGGCAGGAGCTTGCAGTTCCAGGCCACCCCGGCGATGCCGAGGGAATTGCCGGTGTCGGCGGCGGCGATGCCGGCCACGTGCGTGCCGTGCCAGTGGTCGTCGTCGGCCTCGTCGTCATCGTTGGCGAAGTCGTACCCGGAGGAATAGACCTTGGTGGCCAGGTCGGGATGGGAGAGGTCCAGGCCCGTGTCGACGATGGCGATGAGCAGTTCCGGATCTCCCTTGGCCGCGTCCCAGGCCGGCACGGCCTTGATGTCGGCGCCGGCTGTGATCTGAGGCTGAACGGACGGGCCGATGTCGAGGACGCCCCCGAGGTTGCGGAGGCTGTACTGGTAGCTCAGGAAGTAGGCGTCGTTGGGGACGTCGGCCAGCCGGGCCCGGTAGTCGGGCCGGGCCAGCTCGATGTCCGCGTTGCGGCGGAGCATGGCCAGGGTCTCGATGACCGTGACGCCCGGCGCGGTGCCGACGCTCCAGACCCCGATCCCCGGGATCCGGCGGAAGGACGGGAAACCGTAGGACCGGAGCAGGCCCTCGGCGTATTCGGAGGCGACCGTCGGCCGGAAGCGGACGAGGACCCGGTCGGGGGAATAGCGGGAGCCCCGGCGCTTGACCAGAGGCCTTTCGGCGCGCAGGGCGGGGGCCGTGCGCAGGGCGGGGAGGGAGACGCGCTTGGTCCGGCCGCCGGTCTGCCGCGGTCCGCTCGCGTCGCCGGCCGCCGGAACGGCGGCGAGAACGACGGCCAGGACCGCCAGCCCCTTGAGGATCCCCGTGAGCCGATTTTTCATCATGTCCCTCTCCTTCGCCCTAGAACCTGTAGAGGACGCCGACGGTGGCCAGCGTGTCCACGCCGCCGGCGAACGGCATGATCCCGATCCTGCCCCGGAGGGCGACACGGCGGGAGACCTCGGCGTCCGCGCCGAGGGCGGCCCCGAAGGCGAAGTCGCCGCCGACCTTCTTCGTCTCCGAGCCTTCGAGCTCGCCCAGGGTCTCGTCCATCCGGAACGAGGCGGTGAGCCAGCGGGCGCTCAGCTCGACGTAGGGAACGACCTTGCCGAAAAAGCGATATTCGACGCGCGGTCCCACGGACGCCTCCAGCCAGCCCGGCTTGCCCTTGGCCTGGCCCTCGACGGCGAAGCCCTCGAGCGGCCAGGTCTTGGACATCCCTGACATATAGACGATCCGTCCCGCGCCTTTGATCTCAAACTCCCCGAGCCGGGTGATGGGCGCCAGGAGGTCGGCGCCGAAAGCCAGGCCCGCGACGGCCGAGCCGTCGTACTGCAGACTGATGGGCAGGCCTCTGAAGACGAGCCCCGAGGCGTCGCTGAGGGCGAGGCCGGCGAAGAGCCCGAGGACGATGCCCCGGCCGCCCAACCCGAGCTCGGCCCGGGCCGTGAACAGGCTGGCGGCGAGGCGGGAATCGGCCTCGTCGCCCTGCCAGACGACCGTTCGCGTCAGCGAGTCAAAGCTCAATCCGGCCGCCAGGGGCTTGACGGCCAGCCCGGCGGCCGAGGCCCCGCCCGCGAGGACCGCGAGAGCGATCCCCAGGCCCAGGACGCGCGGCATCCTTTCGTACGTCCGCTTCATGACCGACCCTCCCTCGCGCCGCGCGGTCAGCCCTTGATGGCCTTGGTCTTGCCCTTGGCCTTGGGGGCCTTCACGTCTTTGGGCGGCGCCGATTTCAGCTTCTCGATCTCAGCCAGCCGCTTCGTCGCGCTCTTGGCGAGCTTCTGCTGGGGGTAGTCCGTGACCACCTTGGTGAAGAAGGGGAGGGCCTGATCGTACTGTCGCATCTGGAAATGGCATTCGCCGAGGTAGTAATAGATGTCGTAGAGCCGGGAATATTCGGGGTAGGTCGTCATGATCTCGGTCAGCCGGCTGATCGAGGCCCGGTAAGCCCGGCGATTGCAGTAGCTGATGGCGATGTCGGCGTTGTGCGCGGCCAGACGTTCCTCGCATTCCTTGATGTTGTCCTGGGCGGCTTTGGCCTGGTCGCTCGCGGGAAAGTCGGTGATGACCTTCTTGAATTCGGCCAGGGATTGGATCGTCTTGGACGGATCGCGGCCGATCTTCAGCTTCTTTTTATAGAAGGTCATGGCGATCTGGTACTGGGCGTAGGCGGCCGACGGGGAATACGGGTAGGTCCGGATGAACTCCCGGTACTCGGCCGCGGCCATGATCATGTTGGTCTCGTCGCCCTTGGCGAAATAGGCGTCGGCGATGAGCAGCTTGGCCCGCTGGGCGTAGAAGCTCTTCGGGAACGAGTCGATGACCTGGCGGAGGTAGAGCAGGGACTTCTCCGTATCCTTTTTGAGGCCCGATTCGCCGAGCTTGTAGAGGGCCTCGTCGGAGGAGGCCAGGTCGGGAGCGACCTCGACCGTCTTCTTGTGGCAGGCCGTCGCCAGCCCGAGGATCAGCAGAAAGGGGAGCAGGACGGCGAGCGTCCGTAGCCTGGGAGATGTGGTCATGGGATCTTCCTCGCGATGTCTTTCAGGGTCCGGATGACGGCGGCCGGGTCGGGCGCGTCGTAGACGGCCGAGCCGGCGACGACGATCTCCATCCCGGCCCGCATGATGTCCTCGGCGTTGTCGAGCTTGATCCCGCCGTCGACCTCGATGGGCACGGCGAGGCCGGCGGCCTTGATCCTGTCCCGCAGCCGGCGGATCTTCGCCCGGCAGGACGGGATGAACGACTGGCCGCCCCAGCCGGGATTGACCGACATGATGAGGACGAAGTCGAGCTCCGTCAGGACCTCGTCGATCGTTTCGATCGGCGTCGCCGGATTGAGGGCGACTCCGGCCTTGCGGCCGAGCCCGCGGATCATGGTCAGGTCCTTGTGGAGATGGGCGGTGGCCTCGACGTGGATGGAGATCCAGTCGGCCCCGGCCTCGTGGAAGAGCGGGACGAAGGCCCGCGGCTCCTCGACCATGAGGTGGACGTCGATGGGCAGGCGGGTCTCGCGGCGGATGGCCGCGACGAGCTGGGGGCCGAGGGTCAGGTTGGGCACGAAATGCCCGTCCATGATGTCGACGTGGATGAGGTCGGCCCCGGCCCTCTCGGCCATCTGGACGGCTTCGCCCAGGCGGGAGAAGTCCGCGGACAGGATGGAGGGGGCGATGAGGACCATCAGCGGCTGACCTCGAGCGTGATGCGGCTGCGCTTGCGGATCGGATATCCGGGCCGCGGGTCCTGGCCGACCACGATGCCGGCCGGCTGTCCCGGATAATACACGTAACGGACGTCGGCGACCTTGAAGCCCCAGGCGTTGAGCCGGCCGATGACGCCGTCCGCGCGCAGCGTGACCAGGAGGTCGGGCATGACGTAGCTCGCGTCGAGGTCTCCTTGGCTGAGGAGGAGGCCGACCGGGGCGTTGCGCTCGACGACGGCGCCGGGCTCGGGCTTCTGAAGGAGGACCCGGCCGGCAGGGACGCGCGGGGTGTGGACCTGGGTCACCTTGCCCTTCGTCAGGCCGGCCGCCTGGAGCAGGGTCAGGGCCTCGTCGAGGTTCTGGGAAGCGAGATCGGGCACGACGACCGTCCCGCTGCCGGAGCTGGGGAAGACCTGGACGACGGTCGCGACACGGACCCGTGAAGCCGCGGCGGGGTCCTGGCGGGCGATGAGGCCCTTCTCGACGCGGTCGCTCGTCTCGGCCTCCCTGGCGGCCAGCGACAGGTCCTTTTTCTGGAGGTCGGTCCGGGCCTCGACGACCGTCCGGCCGACGAGGTCGGGCACGGTGACGAGCTCGCTCTTGAGCAGGACCTGGGAGAAGATAATGGCGCTCAGGAAGAACAGGATGAGGAAGAGCAGCGAAGATACGGCCGTTCTATAGAGGAGATTATGCGCCATGTCCTTAATCCGCCGCCGGGAATGCGACAACCATTATTATCATAGAAACAGAACTTAGTAAACGACCGGACGGTTCCACGGAAGCGGGAACACAAGAGATTGCCGCGAGAACGGGTATCACATATAATCGGTGTTTCGAAGGAGATCAGCCATGACGACCTATTCCGATTTTCGCAGCGATACGGTCACCCGTCCGACGGAGTCGATGCGGCGGGCCATGGCCGAGGCCGTGGTCGGCGACGACGTCCTGGGGGACGACCCGACCGTCCAGGAGCTCGAGCGGCGGGCGGCCGCGGTCATGGGCAAGGAGGCGGCGCTCTTCTGCCCGTCCGGGACCATGGCCAACGCCATCGCCGTCAAGATGTGGACGGGCCCCCTCGAGGAGGTCATCGTCGAGGAGCGCTCCCACATCTACAACATGGAATCGACCCATATGACTTTCATCTCCGGCGTGACGCCGCGGCCGGTGCGGTCGCGCCGCGGGGCCATGGACCCGACGGACGTCGCCGCCGCGGTCCGCAAGCCCAATGTCCACACGCCGCGGACGAGCCTCGTCTGCCTGGAGAACACGCACAACAACTGGGGCGGCGCGGTCATCCCGCTCGAGAACTTCAAGGCCCTCCGGCGGGTGGCCGACGAGCACGGCCTCAAGGTCCACCTCGACGGGGCCCGGATCTTCAACGCCAGCGTGGCCTCGGGCGTACCCGTCGGGGACTACGCCCGCGAAGTCGACTCGGTCCAGTTCTGCCTGTCCAAGGGACTGTCCGCGCCGGCCGGATCGATGCTGGCCGCCTCCCGCGAACGCATCGAGTTCGCCCGCCGTCTGCGCAAGGCCCTCGGCGGGGGCATGCGCCAGGTCGGAGTCCTGGCCGCGCCGGGCCTCGTCGCCCTGACGGAGATGGTCGGCCGGCTCGCGGAGGACCATCGTCGGGCCAAGGCCCTGGCGCTGGGGATCGCCGGGCTGCCGGGCGTCAGGATCGATCCCGACACGGTCGAGACCGACATCGTCATCTTCGGCTTCGACCACCCCGCGATCGGCGTCTCGGCCATGGTCGAGAAGATGAAGGACAGGGGCATCCTGGCCCTGGCCATTTTCGGCGGCATCCGCATGGTCACGCACAAGGACGTCGGCGACGCGGATGTCGAGCGGGCCGTCAGGGCGTTTCGCGAGATCCTGGCGTAAGGCGAAACCGCCACCGAAGGGGGCCGGCCCGTTCTGCTATAATCCGATCATGACCGGGCCTGTCGTTCGGGAGATCCAAGCGAAGTCCATCCTCAATCCGTCGAAGATCCACGACTACTGCGTCAATCCCTACACGGGCTGCGAGGTCGGCTGCGTCTACTGCTACGCGGCCCTGTTCATGCGCCGCTACAGCGGCCACGGCGAGCCGTGGGGCGAATTCGTCGACGCCAAGGTCAACGCGCCCGCCCTCCTGGCCAAGCAGATCCTCAAAGCCAAACGAGGCGCGATCTGGTTCTCCTCGGTCTGCGACCCCTACCAGCCGCTCGAAGAACGATACGGGCTGACTCGGCGCTCGCTAGAAGTCCTTGTCGGCCGCGACTTTCCTGTCGAGATCCAAACAAAATCCGCCCGGGTCCGCCGCGACCTCGACGTCATCCGGCGGATCCCCGACGCTCAACTCGGGTTCACGATCGCCACGGAGGACGAGACGATCGCCCGGATGTTCGAGAGGCGGGCCTCGCCGGTCCGGGAG
>JBFYNT010000169.1:0-3691 GCA_041304225.1 Candidatus Aminicenantota bacterium | reverse complement strand
CAGGCTTTGTCCGGTGAACACGTGGAAACCGAGGAGGGCGATGAGGAGCGAGGACGCCCCGGCGAGGAGCGGTCCGAGCCAGCCGCCCCGGGCCGGCCCGGGCTCCGGCAGGGCCGCCATGACCGACCGGGCGAAGTCCGCGGGGACCTCGAACGGCGGCAGGGTGGTAAAGGCCTCGTGGAGGAGACGGCGCTCCTCCAGCCGCTCGCGGCAGCCGGCGCAGGCCTCGATGTGCTCCTCGATCTTCCGCGATTCGTAGGGGCCGAGCTCGCCCTCGAGGTAGAGGGTGAGGTCTTCGGCGCGCGGACAGCCGTTCACGACACCTCCATCCTTTTCCTGAGCAGTTCCTTGGCCTGGAAGACGCGGTTCTTGACCGTCCCGACGGGCAGGCTCTTGATGTCCGCGATCTCCTCGTAGGAGAACTCGTTGACGTGCCGGAGGACGAAGAGCTCCCGGAGCGTCTCGGGGATCGTTCCGAGGGCCCGCTCGATCCTCCGCCGGATCTCGGCCAGCTCGAGCTTGCGCACGACCGACGGGCCGGGGTCGGCCACTTGGGGCAGGAGGTCCTCGTCCCCGCCGTCGACGGGCTGGTCCAGGGAGACCGTCGGCAGCTTCTTCTTTCTCCAGTGGTCGATGAGGTGGTTGGAGGCGATCTTGAACAGCCAGGTGCTGAACTTGTACGAGGGACTGTAGGAGTCGAGCGAGCAGTAGACCTTGAGGAAGATCTCCTGGGAGAAATCGAGGGCCGCCTCGCGCTCCCCGGTCATCCGGCCGAGGTAGCTCGTCAGGGGCTGCTCGTATTTGCGAACCAGCATCTCGAACGCCTTGCGGTCTCCTTTAAGGGCGCGGGATACCAGTTTCCGGTCTTCTGTCATCGAGAGAGTATCCTGCCCTCGGGTGTTCATACGGACCGGCGGCTTAATGGTTCAGCGCCTGGCGGATGGCGCTCTCCGTGTCGTCGATGACCTCGGTGTCGGGGGGGACCTTCAGGGAGAAGGCCCGCTCGGGGATGCGCACCCCGGTCCGGACCTGGCTGAAGACGAATTCGCGCTTGTTCCCGGCCCATTCGAAGAACAGGACCCGGCGCGGCAGCCAGGTGGCCTCATCGATCTCGAGAAGGAGGTAGGAATAGTCCCCCTCGGTCTTCGGGGTCAGCTTGACCTGGCGGACGCGGGAGGCGTCCGTCGGGAAGGGGCTGTCCTCGACGGCGTAGGCCTCCTCGAAGGACATCGCCCCGAGGAACAGCCCGAAGATGTCGGACTTCAGGGCCTCTTCGGGGACGGGACTGCGGGTGAGCTGCTTCTCCTCGGGCAGGTACATCTCGAGGACGCCCGCCTTGTACAGGAAGACCTTGTCCTGGGGATCGTTGTATTCCCAGCGCATCCGGTCGGGTTTCCGGAGGAAGAGATCGCCCTTCTCGCGGATGGGCTGCGAGACCGTCAGGGAATAATGGAGCTGTTCGAATTTGGCCCGGAGGGTGGTGACGGCCCGGAGGGCGGTCTGCAGCTTGGCGACGGCCCCGCCGGCGGTGAGGGCCGGCGCCGGGTCGGCGGCCGCGGCCCGGGGCGCGGGCGGGACCTGGGCCCGAGCCGGGCTCAAAACCAGAGCGGCGGCCAAGGCCACAGCCGCGGGGCCCAAGGCGATGGGGGATGAGCGCCTCATGGGGGATATTATAGCCGAAATCCCGGGAGAGCGGGACAGCCCCTCGCCGCTTGTTATATACTCCCGGCGTATGAGAACGGGGTTCCTGCCGGCCATCCTCGCCTACGCGGCCGTCCTTTGGGCCGTGGCCGCCTTCGGCCTCCGCCGGAAGCCCGAAGGCCTGGAGGATTACTTCCTGGCCTCGCGGCGGCTCGGCGCGGCCCGGCTCGCCTTCACCCTGTGCGCGTCCTGGATCGGGGCCGCGTCGCTCCTGGTCTCGACCGACGAAGCCTACCTGTCCGGCGCGAGCGCGGTCTGGATCGTCGGCGTTCCGGCGGTGGCCACCCTCCTCGCGCTCGCGGCTCTCGTCCGGCCCATTCGGGCCGCGACCGGCCTGACCCTCTCCGGGCTCATCCGCGACCGCTACGGCCGCGCGGCCGGAGCGGCGACGACCGTCCTCATCGTCTGGTACATGGTCCTTCTCGCGGCATCGCAGATGGTCGCCGCCGGCCCCTTCCTCGGGGCCTTCCTGGGCACGGGGCCCTTTCCGAGCCTCCTCTTGGCGGCCGGACTGGTCGTCGTCTATTCCACGGCCGGAGGCCTGCAGGCCGTGGCCAGGACCCACGTCGTCCAGTTCGCCCTTCTGGTCGCCGGCGTCGCCGGGATGATCGTCTCCCTGGCTTCGCGCGTCTCTTGGGCGGATGTCCGCGCGGCCGCGGCCGCGTCCGGCAGATCCCATTATTTCGACGCGCTGGCCGGCGCCGATCGCAACGTCCTCATCGCCCTCTCCTTCGCCCTGGCCTGGACCATATCGCCCATCGCCTGGCAGCGGATGCAGGCCGCCCGGAGCGAGGCCGCTTCACGCCGGGGAACGCTCGCCGCGGCGCTGTTCCTCGCGGGCTTCTACGCCGCGATCGTCGCGGCGGGCATGCTGTTCCTACCGGTCTTCCCCGGCGGCGGGACGGGCGTCCCTCTCGTCACCCGCTTCGTCGGGCTCGAGAGCGGGCGCTTCCTTGGGGGGCTCGTTTTCGTCACCGTGCTGGCCGCGATCCTCTCGACCATGGACGCCGCGCTCAACACAGGCGCCTACACGCTGACCGGGGACATCCTCAGGCGGGGCCGGGGGCCGGCAGCGCTCGCCGGACGCCGACCCCTCGTCCTGGCCAGGGTCTCGACCGCGGTCCTGGCCGCTTTGGCCCTCCTCGTGGCGGCCCGCTTGGGCGACATCCTCAAGACCCTCGGGCTGGCCTCGGCCGTCATGGCCCAAGGGCTGCTCGTCCCGGGCCTCGCCGCCCTGTTCCTAAAGAAAAGGGCGCCCTTGGCCGGGCTCCTCTCTCTCCTGGCCGGGGGAGGCTACGCCCTGGCCGGATTTCTCGCCGAAATCGGGCTCCTTCGGCTCTCTCTCCCCCCCTGGCCACGCTCGCTCCCCCTGGGGCTGATCCTGGGCGCCGGGGGCTTTCTGGCCGGCCTCCTTTTCGACCGCCTCCGGCCGCCCCGGGCCCGGTCCGGGCCTCCGGCCGCTTGACTTTTCCCCGGAAATGGTAGAATAAGGGGCACGGAGGGAGAAAATGAAAAAAATCCTGTTTGTCATCGTTTTGGCCGCTCTCGTGGCCGGGCCCGCCCTGGCCCAGACGGCCGCCGACCACATCCGGATGGGCGACGAAGCCTACGCCGTGTTCGACGACGCGAAGGCGCTCGAGCACTACCAGGAAGCCCTGACGCTCGAACCTGCGAGCTACGAGGCGCTCTGGAAGGCTTCCCGGGCCATGGTCGACATCGCCGATGTCATCCCCGTGACGCCCGCGACGAAGAAGAGCGTCGAGGAACAGCAGAAGAAGATGTACACCGAAGCCACGGCCATCGCCAAGAAGGCCGTCGCCGCCAACCCCAGCGACACCTGGGGCCACTTCCAGTACGCGGCCGCCAACGGCAAGCGGCTCCTGCTCCTCGGCAAGAAGGAACAGATCGACGCCTCCAAGGCCGTCCGGGCCGAGATCGACAAGGCCCTCGAGCTCGATCAGACGAACCACCTCGCCTGGCACGCCCTGGG
>JBFYNT010000168.1:0-10788 GCA_041304225.1 Candidatus Aminicenantota bacterium | reverse complement strand
ATCCAGGACGTCGACGAAGCCCGCGGCTTCGTCTACTTCAACGGCGCCGAGGCCAACGGCAACGAAAGCCACGCCTAACGGGTCAAGCTCGACGGGACGGGATTCGCCAAGCTGACCAAGGAGCCGGGCACCCACCGGGTCTCCTTCTCCCCCACCTTCGACTACTACACGGACGCCTTCCAGAGCTTCGACCAGCCCGCCAAGACCACGCTCTACGCGGCCGATGGCAAGGCGGTCAAGGTCCTGAGCGAGACCGTCCTCCCCAAGGAGTTCCTCGACTACAAGCTCATCAAGCCCGAGCACTTTCTGTTCAAGTCGGCCGACGGAAAGTACGACCTCGACGCGGTCCTCTACTTCCCGGCCCACTTCGACCCGAGCGAGAAGTACCCGCTCCTCCTGTCGATCTACGGCGGGCCCGGGTCCAAGGGCGTCTACAACAGGTACCTCACGGCCGACGGCAACCAGGCCCTGGCCCAGCTGGGCTTCCTCGTCGCGGTCTGCGACTACCGCGGCGTCTCCGGGCGCGGCAAGGCCTTCCAGAACCTCCACTACATGAAGCTCGGCCAGGTCGAGCTCGAGGACCACGTCGCCTTCGTCAAGTCCCTCGGCCAGCGGCCCTACGTCGACACGACGCGGGTCGGCGTCACCGGGCATTCCTACGGCGGCTACTTCACCTGCCTGGCCCTGCTCAAGGAGCCCGACGTCTTCCACGTCGGCGTCGCCGGGGCCCCGGTCACCGATTGGCGGAACTACGATTCGATCTACACCGAGCGCTACATGCGCCGGCCCCAGGACAATCCGGAGGGCTACGAGAAGGGTTCCTGCCTGACCTACGCCAAGAACCTCAAGGGCAAGCTCTTTATCCACCACGGCGCCGTCGACGACAACGTCCACCCGGGCAACACCATCCAGCTGGTCCAGGCCCTGCTCAAGGAGAACAAGAAGTTCGACCTGATGATCTACCCGGAGATGCAGCACGGCATCGGCTACGCCCGCTATCCCGAATCGCGGGTCGAGTACTTCGTCGAGCACCTCAAGCCCGTGGTCAAGTAGGCCGGCGGGCGCGAAAAGGAGAGATCCCATGGCCAAGTTCGAAGGTGTCAAGTGGGCCCCCCGGCAGATGCGCTATCTGCTCCCCGACAAGCAGTTCGCCATCCTCGAGTCCGACGCCAAGGTCTTCGCGGTCTCGCGGTCGGTTTTCTACGCCTCCTGCCTCTGTTTCGAGGGTATCCGCTTCTTCTGCAAGAAGTCCGCGGCCGGACGGGTCGAGGTCCACTTCCTCAACTGGCACAAGAATTTAGAGCGGCTCCAGCGAGGGATCGCCTTCAACCTGGGCAAGGCCCAAGCCGGGCTCATCCCCTCGGTCGAGGAGATGGAGAGCATCATCGTCCACCAGTACTTCAAGGACCCGGCCATCCTGGCCTTTCTGGAGGACATGGCCGACAAGGGCCTCCAGGGCTACCTCCGGCCGTTCACGGTCGACGAGGAACAGTCCATGGGCGTGACCTTCCCCGGCCAGCCGGCCGTCCGGGCCATCTTCTGCAGCTACGATAACTACCTCGGCGAGCCGTTCACCGGGGTCGTCATCCCCCGCATGGTCCGGGCCGTCGCCCTGAACGGGACGGGCTGGCTCAAGCTCGGCATCAACTACCTGATCAGCCTCAAGGCCCTCGAGGCGGCCAAGGACGTCGATCCCAAGGCCGCCGCGGCCCTGTTCCTCGACGACCAGACCCATCTTCCCCTGGCCGACCGCCGCGTCACCGAATGGGACTCCTCCTGCTGCCTGTTCGGCTTCCGGGACGGCACGGTCGTCAAGATCCCCGAGAGCGAGCTCATCCTGCCCTCGGTCACGATCCAGGGCATGGTGACCATCCTCAAGGACATGGGCGTCAGGGTCGAGGAGCGGCACGTGACCTACGGCGAGCTGGTCCGCCGGATCCAGGCGAATGAGCTGGTGGTCGCGGCGAGCATCGGCACGGCCGGGATCATGAACCGCTGTCAGAAGCTCCTCTGCGTCGACGAGTCGAACGCGGTCACCGCGACCCACGCCGTGGACGCGGAGCATCCGCTCTACGCCAAGCTGGCCGAGGCCAAGGCCTATTACTGGGACATCTACAAAGAGAAGGCCAAGCTCCCGGGCGGGATGAAGCTCTACAAGTACGCGCTGTGACCCCCTAGAGGCTCATGGCGATGAGCATCCAGAACTTGTCGCCGAGCTCGAGATACTTCTGGACGGCGGCCCGGGCCGTGTCGTTCGTATACTTGGTCAGGTACTGCTCGACCGTGAACGGCTCCTTGTCTGGCGTCTTGCTGGCCAGGATCTCCTGAACCTTCTTCTCGAGGAGCGGCAGGTCGGCGAAGGCCTTGTCCTCGAACTCGGCCACCGTCGCCTCGATCGTCTTGCGCGTCTGCCCCCACTTCATGGTGGCCAGGCGGTTGGCACGGCGGAAAGCCCAGGCCGCGGAATCCAGCCGGAACCGGTGCTGGCCGCAGATCTCGAAGCCCGGCGGCAGCTCCGTCGTCCCGGCGAAGATGGGGACGCGGACGCTCATGGCCGGGTTGTCGAAGGCGAACCAGCAGATGGCCCCGACGGCCGGCGGCAGCCAGCCGCGGACCTGGAGCACGGTGGCGTAGGCACAGCCCGAGATGGGGATCGTCCTCGCGGGAACGACGGTGCCGGGTTTGAGGGTGTTGACCAGGCTCATGATGTCGCGGGGCATCCAGGCGCTGGCGATCGGGCTCTTTCCCATCTGGGGCCCGGCCGGCTGGGCCGGCGGCGTTTCGCCCGGCTTGGGCCGGGGCTGGGGCCGGGGCACGAGCAGGTTCTTGGTCGAGTCGAGATCGGTCCCCTCGTAGGGGTCCCGGTAGATGGCCAGGACGTCGCGGACCGACAGCTTCTTTTCCGGCTTGACCGAGAACGGCAGCTCGGGCATGTCCATGGTCAGCTTGAGGGAGGGGGCCAGCGTGCTGAGGACGAAGAACTCCCGGGTCGAGAAGGGCTTGCGGCCGTTGTAGGCCTCCCAGAACTTGAAGGGCTTCCCGCCCTTGGGGTCCCACCAGCCCATGTCCTGGGCCACCTGGAAGACGTTCTCCGAGGCCATGTACCGGTCGGCGTTCTGGAGATCGAGCTCGGCGATGCGGGGGATGTTGGCCGAGATGCCGACATGGTCGTCGGGGATGCGGACGGCGGCCCAGACGGCGCCTTTCTCGAGCGGGCCGGCGCCCATGATCTCGAAGTGCCAGACCTCCTTGCCGTCGGCGATGGTGATGCACTCGCCGAAGTCGCCGTAGCCGTACTGCTTGACGAGCTCGCCGATGAGCCGGATGGCCTCGCGGGCCGTCTTGCAGCGCTCGAGGGCGATCCGCTCGAGCTCCTCGATCATGAACATGCCCTCGTTGTTGACGAGCTCGCGCCGGCCGCCGATGGTCGTCTCGCCGATGGCCAGGCCTTGCTCGTTGAGGGCCGGGTAGGCCGTGTTCAGAAAGCGATAGGTCTCGGGGACCTGAGGGATCTCGCCCGTCTGGACGATGCCCCGGAGGTCGGCCGTGAACTCCGTGTGCATCTTGCCGGAGTAGACCTTGTTCATGGACTTGTCCGGCCATGCCTGGCGGGGAACGATATTGACCCACTGGCGGTAGGGGCCGTCGCAGGTGTGGCAGGTGATGACCGAGCCGTCCACGGTGGCCAGGCGGCCGACCTGGATGGACGTGCAGGCGTCGAATTCCTCGGGCCAGGCCAGGCCCGCCGCGTTCACCGTCACGGCCGGCGGCCGGGCGGCGAAGGTGAAGACGGCGGCGGCCAGGACGAGCGCCAGGGCCAGCGCGCGCCCGCCGATTCTCTTGATGCGCATATCTGTCATGAGGACCTCCTCTCGGGATCGAACGAAGATAAGACTCTATGATTACGGCGCCGCGCCTGTCAATCGAATTTTGCCTCGGCCCCGCCGCGGGCAAGCGCGTCGGCCATCTCCGCGGCGGTCATCGCCGCGCTCACGGCGATGTCCAGGACGGGGACGCCCAGCCCCCGGTAGTGATCGACCAAGGGCAGGGTCCTCGCCCGGTAGTCGCGGAGCCGGCGCTCGATCGCCGCGGGCGAGTCGTCCCGCCGGCCGGACCGGTCGCCTCCCGGATCGAGCCTCATCCGTTCCCGGATGACGTCCGGAGAGGCCTCGAGGCGGACGACGATCCTGACGGCCAGAAGGCTTGACAGGGCCGGGGCCTGGCCCGCGTGCCTCGGGAGCCCGTTGAGGACGAGGATGTCGCCAGGGCCGGGAGCCTGTCCGGCGGCGAACCTCTCGACGATCCGGACGATCATGGGCAGGTCCCGGTCCTCGAACAGCGCGCCGGTCGCGAGCGAGGCTTCGATCGCCGCCCTCTCCGCGTCCGAGAGCCAGGCGGAAGCCCCGCGGTCCGCGGCCAGGGCCCGCAGGTTCGCCCCGAAATCGAAATGGACACAGCGGCGCCCGCCGAGGCCGCGCCGGGCCAACTCTTCGCCCAAAGGGGTCTTGCCCGCTCCGGTCGGTCCGACGAGCAGAAGGGAGGGCCAGGGTCGGCCGGGAGGGCTCATGCCCCTCCGTCCGGCGCGTCGGGGCCGTCCGTCTCCCCGACGGTCAGATAGCGGAAAGCCCGGTCCATGTCCCGGTGGCTGGCGACGAGCACCAGGGTGTCCTGTTCCCCTATCCCGAAATCGGCCCCCGGGCTCGAGAACGACTCCTCGCCGCGGACGACGGCGATCACGGTCGCGCCGGTCCGCCCCCGCAGATCCAGCGCCCCCAGCGTCTTCCCGGCCGGCCAGGAACTCTTGCCGACGAAGAAGGTCGAAGCCGTGCCCGCCGCCAACAGGTCGGCGATCCTCTCGGTCACCGGCCGGATCGCGCTGCACGAACCCCGCAGCATGCCGTAGCACTCGCCGCGCAGGACCTTGACCTGGGCGTCGATGACATTGCGCGGCACGTGGTATTTCTCCAGGACGCGGGTGAAGATCTCGATCGACGTCTCGAACTCCTCCGGGATGACGTCCCCCGCGCCGAGCCCGATGAGCTCGTCGGTCTCCGAGGCGTAGCGCGTGCGGACGATGACGAAAAGCCCGGGATTGAGCGCCTTGGCCGCCTTGACCCCCCGCCGGGTCATGGCCGGATCGGAGATGGCGAAAACGATGCCCCGGGCCTTCCCCACACAGGCTTCCCTGAGGATGGTCGGGCTGGAGACGTCGCCGAAGACGATGGGCTCCCCCTCGGCCGCGGCCGCCTTGACCGTCACGGGATTGAGCTCGAGAATGACATAGCCGATGCCGGCTTCCTTGAGGACGTGGGCCAGGTTCTTGCCGTTGAGCCCGTAGCCGGCGATGATGACGTGCCCTTCGAGGCGGCGGGCCGTTGGCCCCTCCTCCCCGGCCGTCCTTTTCCGCCAGCGGAAAGCGCGGGCCCCGCGCTCGGCCAAGACCGGCGAGGCCTGAATGAGCAGCGGCGTCGCCAGGATGGTCAGAATGGAGCTGGCGATGAAAGCCTGGAAGATGTCCCCTTGCAGAAAGCCGTTGGCCCGGCCGACGCCGGCCAGAACGAACGAGAATTCGCCGACCTGGGCCAGGGCCAAACCGGTCAGGACGGCGATCCGCGAGCCATAGCCGAGGAGCCCGACCGTCAGGACGACCACGGCCGCCTTGAGGACGATGATCCCGGCCACGAGCCCCAGCACGGTCGGCAGGAACGCCGCGACGGCCCCCGTGTCGAGGAGCATGCCGACGGAGATGAAGAACAGGCTGTTGAACACGTCCTTCAGAGGCAGTACGTCGGAGACGACCTGGTGGCTGTATTCGGACTCGGCCAGGAGGACACCGGCCAGGAAGGCGCCGAGGGCCAAGGACAGCCCGAGCGAAGAGGTCAGCAGGGCCATACCCAGGCAGAGGAACAGAGTGGCGAGCAGAAAGACCTCGCGGATGCGCGTCCGGACGACGAGATGGAGGACGGAGGGCATCAACCGGCGGGCCAGGAGGAACACGGCCGCCACGGCCGCCGCGCTCAGGCCGAAGCGCAGGGCGACGGACCCGACCGAGACCGCTCCGGCGTTGGCCAGGACGGGGACGAGGGCGATCATGGGGACGATGGCGACGTCCTGGAAGATCAGGACGCCGAGGGAGATCCGGCCCTGGGGCGAGTCCGTTTCGCTCCGGTCACCGAGGATCTTCAGGACGATGGCCGTGCTGCTCAGCGAGACGAGGAAGCCATAGAAGAGGGCTTCGCGCAACGGTCTCTCGAGGAAAAGGAGGACGGCGACGGTCGCGGAGACGGTCAGGGAGACCTGAAGCCCTCCCCCGGCCCAGAAATCCCGCTGAATGCGACGGAGCCGGGACGGCTCGAACTCCAGGCCGATCGTGAACAGGAGCATGACCACGCCGATCTCGGCCATGACGTCGACCGTCGCGGTGTTCTTGACGAGCGAAAGCCCGCCGGGGCCGATGAGCACGCCGGTCAGGAGGAAGCCGACCACGGCCGGCAGCCGGAGCCGGTGGGACAGGAAGATGATGACGACGGAGGCGGCCAGTACGACGACGAACTCGCCGAGCACGTGGAGGCTCATATCACTTCCCTCCGAGGGATCCGCGGGCCCGGCCCGTCGAGGGCCCGCCGTCGCGATAGAACGAGCGCAGGCGGGCCAGCTCGGCTTCGAGCTCGCGCCGCACGCCGGCGTAAGCCGGATCGTCGGCGACATTGCGGACCTCCCGTGGGTCCCGCTCGAGGTCGTAGAGCTCCCAGGCGTCGATGTCCTCGTAGAAATGGATGAGCTTATGGCGCTTCGTGCGCACGCCGTAGTGGCGCTTGGCCATGTGCACGGCCGGGAACTCGAAATAGTGGTAGTAGACGGACTCGGGCCAGCCGGCGACGCCGCGCCCGAGAAGGAGGGGCAGAAAGGACCGGCCCTGCATGGCGGCCGGCTTGCCTAGCCCCGCGGCGTCGAGGAAGGTCGGCGCGAAGTCGAGGTTGGAGAGCATCTCTCCGCCCACGGAGCCCGGCCGGATCCGGCCCGGCCAGCGCATGACCAGGGGCATCCGCAGGGCCTCCTCGTACATGAAGCGCTTGTCGAACCAGCCGTGCTCCCCGAGGAAGAAGCCCTGGTCCGAGGTATAGACGACGAGCGTGTCGGCGGCCAGGCCGGTCCGGTCGAGCGCGTCGAGGACCCGGCCTACGCCCTCGTCGACGGCGGCGATGCAGCCGAGATAGTCCTGGAGGTACCGGCGGTACTTCCAGCGCAGGAGCGGCTCGCCCTCGAGCCCGGCCCGCTCGAAGGCCGCGCGCTTGGGCCCGTAGGCCCTTTCCCAGGCCTCGCGCTGGGCGGCGTCCAGCCGGGCCGGCGGCGGGCCGAGCTTGAGGTCCGAGTCGAGGGTCATGTGGTCCCGGATGGTCATTTCCTGCTCGACGGCCGCCCGCGACCGCCCGGCATAGTCGTCGAGGAGCGTCGGCGGCTCCGGGAACACCGCGTTGTCGTAGAGACCGAGGTGGCGCTCGGCCGGCTGCCAGTTGCGATGGGGCGCCTTGTGTTGAAGCATCAGGAGGAAAGGCCGGCCGGACGCCCGGCGTTCTTCGATGAAGTCCACGGCCAGGTCGGTCAGGATGTCGGTGACGTAGCCGGGCCGGCGCGACGTCACGCCGTTTTCGATGAAGTCCGGATTGTAGTAGTCGCCCTGGTCGGGCAGGATGGCCCAGCGGTCGAAGCCGGTCGGATCGCTCTTGAGGTGCCACTTCCCCAACAGAGCCGTCTCGTAGCCCGCGGCCCGAAGGAGCTTGGGGAAAGTGGGCTGGCCGCCGTCGAAGACGTCCCGATTGTCGCGGACCCCGTTGAGGTGGCTGTGCTTGCCGGTCAAAATGACGGCCCGGCTGGGGGCGCAGATGCCGTTGGTGCAGAAACAGCGGTCGAACCGGATGCCCTCGCGGGCGATGCGGTCGATCCCCGGCGTCCTATTGAGGGCGCTGCCGTAACAGCCGACGGCCTGGGAGGCATGGTCGTCGGACATGATGAAGAGGACGTTCGGCCGGCGGCGTGAGCCCCCGTCCCCGGCCGCCCGGCCCGCCAGGGGCAGGGACAGGGCCGCCAAGCCGGCCGACCTGACGAACTCTCTTCTCTTCATGAGGCCCTGACCCGGCTTATAACACGGGAATTCCGCTCGGGTCAACCGTCCCCTCCCCTTTCGAGGTTAGCCCGGCGGGGGTTTTATCACCCCGGAATACGCCGGAAGAGAGGATGGACGGTCCAGCGGGCCGGTTTAAACTAGGGGACGATACGAAAACACAAAGGAGTTCCAAGATGAAGAAATTAACCGTCGTGTTGCTGGCCGCGCTGTGCGTCGTCGCCCTCGCCCCCCGGGACCTGTCCGCCGGAGTCGGGATCAAGGGCGGCTACTCGCTGTCGAAGTTCTCCCTCACCGGCGAAATGGACGAGGCGTTGTGGAAGTACCTCCCGTCCTTCGTTGCCGGCGCCTACCTCGAGCTCAAGCTCGGCTTCGTGTCCATCCAGCCCGAAGTCCTCTACACCCGGATGGGCGCCAAGATCGAAGACGTGATCGAGGAGGAGCCCTTCAGCCTCCAGTACCGGTTCGACTACGTCCAGGTCCCCGTCCTCCTGAAGTTCAACATCGTCCCGGCCGGCCCGATACGCCCGTTCCTCTACGGCGGCGGCTACGGCGCCTATCTTCTCAAGGCTAAGGGAATCATGGAGGGCGGCGGCGAGTCGGACGAAGAGGACCTGACCGACATGTTCCAGCGCTACGACTACGGCGTCGTCGGCGGCGCCGGTCTGGCCTTCAAGCTGCCCGGCCTCTCCATCTCGGTCGAAGGCCGCTATAACTACGGCCTGATGAACATCATCAAGGACCCGCTCGAAGGCGAATCGGCCAAGAACAAGTCCATCATGGCCCTGGTCGGGATCGGCTTCTGAGGCCCGGGCCCCCCAACCAAGCCTTACCTCCTGTTACGCCTCACCCCCCGCGGGGTGGGGCGTTTTTTTTTGAGGTCAGACCTTGAGCCTTCGGATCAGGGCCTCGAGGTAGCGCGACTTCACTTGTTTCGAGGCCAGGGCCTGTTTGAGGGGCGGGAGCCGCAGGATGACGCCGAGGACGGCGGCCATCGCCCGGTGGCTCGCCAGGGCCCGGTTGTCGAAGATCAGGTCCTGGAGCTTGCCGCGCTCGATGGCCATCACGACGGCCTTGTGGGTCGAATCGAGGGGCGTGATGACCCGCCCGGGCCGGCCCTCGAGGCGGAGGCTCCCGGCCCGGCACACCCGGACGCAGACGCCGCAGCCCAGGCACATCGTCTCGTCGACCTTGGCCCGCTTCTTTTTCGGATGCGCCGGGTCGTTGGCCGAGACGAGGGTCATGGCCTCGACGGGACAGACGGCGGCGCACTCGCCGCAGCCCGTGCAGGACGCGCCGTCGACGACCGGCAGGAAATTGGTCGTATGGACCGGGTGGAGGAGGCCGAAGCGGCGCTGGGCGATCATGGCCTCGCAGCAGCAGCCGCAGCAGTTGCAAATGAAGCTGACCCGGTTCCTGACGTTCTCGCCGAACTGGACGAGGTTGCGGGACCGGGCCTCGTCGAGCAGGGCCAGCCCTTCGGCGACATCGACGGCCCGGGCGTAGCCGTGGCGGACGAGGGACGCGGCCGTGTTGTTGAAGGTCATGCAGATATCGAGGGGCGCGTCGCAGGCGCGGCCGGCGTGCTCCATCTTGTGACGGCAGTAGCAGAGCCCGATCCCCCGATGGGAGGCCGTCCGGACGACCTCGCTGGCCCGCTCGTAGTCGAGGACATGGAGGGCGTTCCCGTTAGTCAGGACCGTCTCGTCGACGAAGACCCGACCGAGCTGGGTCTCCCCCCGCGTGAAGAGCGCCTTGATGAAATCCTCCTCGACCGTGATGTACTGGTAATAGAGCTGGGCCAGGACCTTCTGGTCGAGGTCGCCCCGCAGGCGCATCAGGGAGAACTCGAAGAATCCGGCCATGGGCGGCGGGAGGACGTAGATCGTGCCCTTCGGGCCCTCGACATCGACGAGCAGGGCCCGCGAGGCCAGGGCGTCGAGGACCTTGCGAGCCTCGGGGAGGTTCATCCGCCAGGCCCTGGCGGCCTTCGCGGCCGTGAACGGCTTGATGGGGACCAGGGCGAGGAGCGAGGCCTCCTTCTCGGTCATGAGCATCTTGAGGATGGCGAAGAGGAGGTCCGAAGGGGGCGCGCCCTGGGGGAATCGGTTCAACCGTTCGACCAGGGCGGGATAACCCGATCTCGCGGCCAAGTGGTGGGCCATGGGGACCTTTTACCCGATTTCCGGACCCAAGGCAACCTCCATTGTCTCCCCTTTACCGGGACCCGGCCGATGGGCTATGCTGTCGCCGGAACGGAGGGACGCATGCCAACGATCAAGGTCGGACTCGTCGGGACGGGCTATATCGGCCTCGTCCATCTGGACATCCTGAGACGCCTCGGCGGCGTCGAGGTCGTGGCCGTGGCGGATACCAACGCGGAGCTGGCGAAGGCGGCCGCGGCCAAGTTCGGCATCCCGCGGATCTACGCGACGGCTGAAGCTCTCATCGACGACCCGGAGGTCACGGTCGTTCACGACTGCGCCCCGAACAACGTCCATCACGCGATCAACGCCCGGGCGCTCGAGGCGGGCAAAGACGTGTTCTCGGAAAAGCCCCTGGCCCTCGACTCGAAGGAATCCCGGGAGCTCGCGGACCTGGCCCGGAAGCACGGCGCCCTGACGGCCATCGGCTTCTGCTACCGCTACTATCCGGTCGTCCAGGAG
>JBFYNT010000167.1:0-5438 GCA_041304225.1 Candidatus Aminicenantota bacterium | reverse complement strand
TCCGAAGCGGAGGCCCGGCCGTGACCGCTCCCGTCCGCGCCCGGCCGGGCGGCCCGGCCCTCTTCGCCGCGTTCCTCCGCCGCGACCTGCGCGAGGCCCTGACCTACAAGCTGTCGTTCGTCTCCTCCGTCGTCTCCATCCTGCTGTCCTCGGCGACGTTCTATTTCGTGGCCAAGCTCGTGCCGCCGGGGACGCCGTCCCTGGGGCCGTTCGGCGGCGATTATTTCGGCTTTGCCGTCGTCGGGGTCGCCTTCGCCAGCCTCCTGGGGATGTTCCAGGAAGGCCTGCCCGCGGTCGTCCGCAGCGCCCAGGTCTCGGGGACCCTCGAGGCCCTCCTCGTCACCCCGGCCTCCGTGCCCTCCATCCTCTTCGGATCGTCGCTCTACTCGCTCCTCGTCCAGGCCGTCCGGACCGCGCTCCATCTCGGCGTGGCCGCGGCCTTTTTCGGCCTGGCTTTCGGCCGGGTCAACGTCCCGGGCCTGCTGGCCGTCGTCGCGCTGACCGTCCTTTGCTTCCTCAGCGTCGGCGTCCTGTCGGCCAGCTTCATCCTGGTCTACAAGTCCGGCAACCCCTTCGGCTGGCTGCTGGGCACCGTCTCCGGCCTGTTCGGCGGGGTCGTGTTCCCGGTCGCCCTGCTGCCGGCCTGGCTCCGCTGGATCTCGTCCCTGCTACCGGTCACCTACGCCCTCGACGGCGTGAGGCAGAGCCTGCTCGCCTCGGCGGGCTTCGGCGACATCCTGCCCGACATCGCGGCGCTGGCCGTCTTCGACGCCGTCCTCCTGCCCGCGAGCCTGGTCGTCTTTCGCCTGGCCGTCCGCAAGGCCAAGAAGGACGGCACGCTGGCGCAGTTCTGAAAAACTGAACATTCTGGTAACATACTGACGGTAGCCCGCGAAAAAAACATGCCCATGAAACGGACCCGCTTCGCCGTCGTCGCCGTGATCCTCACGACGCTCGCCGTCGCGGCGGCGGCCCAGGTGACGCCCGAGGTCCGGGCCCGGGCGGCGGGCATCGTGGCGGCCCTCGACCGGATCGAGAGCGAGGCCAAGCCGTCGTCGCCCCGGGGGGGAGCGCCGGCCGCGGCGCCGGGCGCGCGGAGCCTGACCTTCACGGAGGCCGAGTTCAACGCCTACATCGCCTTCCGGCTCGCGGACACGAACGAGCCCTATGTCAAAGCGGCCGAGCTCAAGCTGCTGGCGGGGAACGCCTTCGAGGGGCGCGTCGCCATCGACCTCGGCAAGCCGCAGGCGGCGGGCTTCCTGCCGCAGAAGCAGGACCTGCTCTTCGCGGGCCGGTTCGAGAGCCGCGAGGGGCAGATCCGGGTCGAGCTCGACAAGCTGTACCTCGGGACCCAGTCCATCTCGCCGGCCCTCATCGACCTGGTCATCGAGCTCGTCTCGCGGCTTCAGGGCGTGGAGCCGACCAGCCTCAAGGACTGGTACGACCTGCCCCGCGGCGTCGACCGGCTCGAGGCGCGCAAGGGCCAGGTCGTGATCGTCTACTGAGCGCGAAGAGGAATCGAAGGGAAGGGGGACGCCGTGATCCGGATCATCAGCGGGCTCTACAAGGGCCGGCGGCTCAAGCTCGTGTCCAGCGCCTCGGTCCGTCCGATGCAGGACAAGGTCAAGGGGTCGCTGTTCAGCATCATCGCCCCCCGTCTCAAGGACGCCGTGTGCCTGGACGGCTTTTCGGGCACGGGCTCGATCGGCCTCGAGGCCCTGAGCCGGGGCGCCGCGCGCTGCGTCTTCGTCGACGAGTTCTACCCCGCGGTCAAGGTCATCAATCAGAACGTCGCCAAGTGCGAGGCCGAGGAGAAGTCGGTCGTCCTGCACCGGGAGTTCAACCGGGCCGTCATCGACCTGGCCCGCCAGGGCGTCCGCTTCGACCTGGTCTTCCTCGACCCGCCCTACCGGCTCCTCGAGGAGCGCAATCCCCTCCGGGTGCTCCGCAAGAGGGGCGTGGTCAAGCCGGGCGGCCTCATCGTCCTGCGCCACTACTCTCGGACCAAGCCCAAGCTCGGCGATTTCCCGCTCGAGCGCCGCGTCGACCTCGGCGACGACGTGCTGGCGATGTTCGTCGCGCCGTCCGTCCCGGCCGAAGCTGCCGAGCCCGCACCATCCGCAGCGGACGGTACTGCAAAGCCGGCCCCGGCCCCGTTAAAATCCTTGCCCAGGCGGACGCGTTCCCTTAAAATGAAACCATGAAGAAAGCCGGGGGGGCCGCCGATCCGTTCTGGAAGGAAGCGCCCCTCGTCGACGAAGGCGATATCTTCACCGAGCTCCACGTCAAGCGCGGCAGCTCCCTCTTCCTCGGCCGCTATTCCCTCAACGAGGTCCTGGCCGTCCTCAACAAGAAGGGCTTCCTCAAGGAGGCCCGCAAGCGCTTCCTCTGGCCGCTGGCCTACGAGCTCGATTCGTCCGAGTACCCGCTCCAGAGGCTCCAGATCTACCTGCGCGAGCCCGATCCCGAGAACCTCATCGTCGACGTCAAGCTCAAGGAGTGCGAGTTCGTCCCCCGCGAGTCCGCGGCCGGACCGTCGGACCTGCCGCCGCAGAAGGCCCTGGCCTTCGAGTGGCTGACCCTCCAGAACCCCCTGGTCAAGAAGGGCGAGCCGTTCTCGCCCCTGCCCGGCCAGACCCGTCCCGGGCTGTCCATGCGCTCGAGGATCATGGACCTTTTCGCCTACATCGGCCGGCTGACCCGCAAGGACTGCCTCCTGGCCTTCCCGGCCTACTTCCACAACGCCGTGCTGTTCTCGCGCTACTTCCACTTCTGGAACCCGGCCAAGGAGGCCGAGGTCTTGGCCATCCGCCGGACCTTCAGCCACGTGCCCTTCCGGCAGCTGGCCTGGGTCGTCCACCTGAACTGCCTGAGGCGGGCCGACGGCTCGGTCTACGAGTGGCAGGCCGAGGAGCAGCTCTACCCCATGACCCGGCCCCTCAAGGAGCGCTTCGATTCCCGCCGCTACCGGGAGGCCGTGAAAAGCGGCTTGAAGACGCTGGAATTCACCGTCGACAAGGCCGAATTCGAGAGGCGATCGGCCGATATCCCGGCCTTTTGCGGCGGCGCCTAGATTCTGCTATAATACCGCGCTCAAGGAGATCGTTCCATGAAGAAAGACGTCCATCCCGAATACCAGGAATGCGTCGTGACCTGCGCCTGCGGCAGCACGTTCATGACGAGATCGACCAAGAAGGAGATCCGGGTCGAGATCTGCTCCCAGTGCCACCCCTTCTTCACCGGCAAGCAGAAGTTCATCGACAGCGCCGGCCGCGTCGAGAAGTTCAAGAAGAAATTCGGCGACGCCAAGGACCTCAAGGCGGCCAAGGACCTGCGGGCCGCCCGGGACGTCAAGAAGCTGGCCAAGACGAAAAAATCGTCTCGATGATCCAGGAACTCCAGGCGATCGAGGACAAGTACCGACAGCTGACAGCGGCCCTTTCCGACCCGGCGATCGCCTCCCAACCCCAGAAGATCCGCGACCTGGCCAAGGAACGGGCCGAGCTCGAGCCCGTCTACCGCAAATACGAGGAGTGGAAGCGCGTCCGCAAGGGGCGCGAGGACGCCCGCCACATGCTGGCCGACCCGGCGATCGACGCCGAGCTCCGGCGCATGGCCGAGAGCGAGGACGCCGAGCTCGGCGCGCGGGAGGAGACCCTGGCCGGCGAGCTCCGGACCCTGCTCCTGCCGAAGGACCCCAACGACGAGAAGGACGTCATCCTGGAGATCCGGGCCGGCGCGGGCGGCGACGAGGCCTCGCTGTTCGCCCAGGACCTCTTCCGCATGTACTCCCGCTTCGCCGAGAAGAAGGGCTGGAAGCTGGAGATCGTCGACACCAGCTACTCGCCGATCGGCGGCCTCAAGGAGGCCATCGCCGAGATCCGCGGCCGGGGCGCCTACGCGCTGCTCAAGTACGAGAGCGGCGTCCACCGCGTCCAGCGGGTGCCCAAGACCGAGGCGGCCGGGCGCATCCACACCTCGACGGCGACCGTGGCCGTCCTGCCCGAGGTCGAGGAGATCGACCTGCGCATCGATCCCAAGGACATCAAGATCGAGGCCTTCGGCTCGTCGGGGCCGGGCGGCCAGAGCGTCAACCGCAACTACACGGCCATCCGCGTCACCCACAAGCCCTCGGGCCTGGTCGTCTCCTGCCAGGACGAGAAGTCCCAGCACCGGAACAAGGAGAAGGCCATGCGCGTCCTGCGCTCGCGGCTGATGGACATCGCCCAGCGCGAGCAGCAGGCCAAGATCGCCGACCACCGGCGCTCCCAGGTCGGGACGGGGGAGCGGAGCGAGAAGATCCGGACCTACAACTTCCCCCAGTCCCGTATCACCGACCACCGGCTGAACGAGAACTTCCACAACATGGAGGCCGTCCTGGACGGGGACATCGACGAGATGCTGGCGCGCCTGGTCCAGCAGGCCGAGGCCCGGGCGCTCGGCGAGGCCCCGGGCGGGAACGGCTCCGCGAAGGACGTTGGAAACTAACCGGACCCTGATCGAGCTCTACCGCGAGGGCCTCGCGCTATTCGACGGCCGTCCCCAGGCCGTTCTCGAAGCCAAGGTCCTGCTCCTGCGCGCCGCGGCCCTGACCGAGGAGCGCTTCCTGTCCTCCCCCGAAAAGCCCTGTTCCGTCGCCGCCGAGGCCCGCTTCCGGCGCCTCGTCGGGAAAAGGCTCGACGGCGTGCCGCTGGCCTACCTCACCGGGACCAAGGAGTTCTGGTCCATCCCGTTCAAGGTCACGCCGTCAGTGCTCGTGCCGCGGCCCGAGACCGAGGTCCTGGTCGAGAAGGTCCTCGAGCTCTCGTCGCGCGAGAGCGAGGCCATCCTTGACGTCGGCACGGGCAGCGGCTGCATCGCCGTCGCCCTGGCCAAGGAGCTGCCCCGGGCCCGGGTCGAGGCCGTCGACATCTCGGAGCGGGCCCTGCGCGTCGCCGCGGCCAACGCGGCCCGCCACCGGGTCCGTCCCATCTCGTTCCGGAAGAGCAACCTGCTCGCGGCCTTCCGGGGCACGGGCGTCAAGTTCGACTTCATCGTCTCCAATCCGCCCTATATCGCCCGGGACGAATGGCCGGGCCTGCCGGCCGAGGTCCGGGACTGGGAGCCGCGGCGGGCCCTGCTCGCCGGGGACTCGGGCCTGGAGCTCATCGAGCGCCTGGTCCGGCGGGCCGGGGCCTTCCTGAAGCCCGGCGGCTATCTCATCTTCGAGATCGGCGAGGGCCAACGGGACCGCGTGCTGGACCTCTTCGGCCGGCGCTGGACCGAGATCGAGACCGCTTGGGACCTGGCCGGCAAGCCCCGGGTCATCACGGCCCGGCGGGCCTGAAATCAAAGGAGCGCGACATGAATCAGAGAATACGCGTCAAACCGACCAAGCCCGTGCTCGTGATGGGCCTCGTGGTCGCGGCAGCCATGCTGATCCAAGGGGCCGAGATCCT
>JBFYNT010000166.1:0-3627 GCA_041304225.1 Candidatus Aminicenantota bacterium | reverse complement strand
CGAAGAACGATCAGGTCCATCGGCTCACCGGCACCCCAAGCCTTCCCGCAGGCGGGTCAGGTTATCTTCCATCAGGTCGAAAAAGCCGACGCCCGCGGCCTGCTGGTCGCGGGTCAGATTGTGCCCGGCGTGGAGGACGAGGATCCGGCCGCCGATCTCGCGGGCCAGGGTCCGGGCCAGGTCGGGCGGCACCGAGTTCTCGAAGAAGACCGTCCGGATACCCTCGGCCCTGCAGAGATCGACGGCCGCCATGAGGTCCTGGGGCCGGGGCTGGGCATCGGGACTGAGGCCGAAGAGGGCCTTCTGAACGAGGCCGTAGCGACGGACGAGGTAGCCGAAGGCGTGGTGCCCCGCCAGGACCAGCATCCGGCCGCGGCATCCGGCCAAGCCGGCGCGGTAGCTCGCGTCGAGGGCCGCGAGGCGGGACTTGAGCCTCGCGGCATTCGCCGCGAAGAGGGGGATGCCGTCCGGGTCGATGCGTCCGAGCTCGGCGGCAATGGCGTCGACGACCCGGGCGTCGAGCTCGAAATCGAGCCAGACGTGGGGATCAAGAAGGCCGTGATCGTGCTCGTCCGCGTGTCCCGGCTCCTCTCCGCTTTCCTCGAGCGCCAGGCCCGCCGCGGCTTCGAGGGTCCTGAACCGCCCCGGCGGGAAGGCCTTGAGCAGGCTGGGCAGCCAGGGCTCCAGCCCGGAACCGATGAAGACCAGGAGATCGCATTCGGCCAGCCGGGTGATGTCGCCGGGCCGCGGCTGCCAGGTGTGGACCCCGGCGCCGGCCGGCAGGAGCAGGGAGGCCTCTCCCCTCTCCCCGGCGACTTCGGCCGCGAATTGCTGGAGCGGGAAGACCGTGGCCAGGATGCGCGTCCGGGCCGCGGCCGGCAACGCCGCGCTCAGGGAGGTCGCGGCCAAGAGGCCCGCAAGAAGGGACCGTGCCAAGGCTCTCATCTCCCGGATTATACCCGGCGGGCCGGCTTGAATCCACCGCTTTTTTATGGCATCATGCCCTTTCCTCGCAATATCCATCCATAAGGAGAATCGTATGGCCAACTCTCTCAACGAGCTCGACCCCCGGCTTCTCTGGAAGCATTTCGCCAAGATCCTGACCATCCCCCACTGCTCGGGCAACGAAAAGGCCCTCGGGGATTACGTCCTTTCGGTCGCCGCGGCCCTCGGCCTCCCGGGCAAGCGCGACAAGGTCGGCAACGTCGTCGTCTCCAAGCCCGCCACGGCCGGCCGCGAGGCCGCCGTCGGGGCCATCCTCCAGGGCCATCTCGACATGGTCTGCGAGAAGAACTCCAACACCGTCCACGATTTCTGTAAGGACCCCATCAAGGCCGAGATCCGCGGCGAATGGGTCTACGCCCAAGGCACGACGCTCGGCGCGGACAACGGCATCGGCCTGGCCGCCGCCCTGGCGGTGATGGAGGACAAGTCGCTCGTCCACGGCCCTCTCGAGTTCCTGTTCACCGTCGACGAGGAGACCGGCCTCACCGGCGCCAACAAGATCCAGAAGGGCTTCCTGGCCGGCAAGATGCTCCTTAACCTCGACAGCGAGGACGAAGGGACCTTCACCATCGGCTGCGCCGGCGGCGCGGACTCGACCCTGGTCCTGCCGCTCGAACGGAAAAAGAGCGCCTCGAAGAACCTCTACAAGGTCCACGTCCAGGGCTTCCGGGGCGGGCACTCGGGGCTCGACATCAACCAAGGCCGGGGCAACGCCATCAAGCTCCTGGCCCGTGTCCTCGTCCAGGCCCAGGCGGCCGCCAAGATCGAGATCGTGAGCGTCGAGGGCGGCAGCAAGCACAACGCCATCCCCCGCGAGGCCGTGGCTGTGCTGGCCTGCCCGCCGGTCCAGGTCCGGACGATGACCGTCGCCCTCAAAAAGGCCTTCGACAAGGTCCAGGTGGAGTACAAGGCCGTCGAGCCGGGCGCGGCCTGCACCCTCGAGCCCATCGCGGGCAAGGACTTCGCTCTGACCCAGGATTGCCAGCGCACCCTTCTCGACTTCCTCGTCGCGATCCCGCACGGCGTCATCGCCATGCACCCCGAGATCCCCGGCCTGACCGAGACCTCCACCAACCTGGCCATCGTCAAGACGGGTAAGAAGGAGTTCCAGGTCCTCTGCAGCACGCGCAGCTCCGTCGCCTCGGCCCTCGAAGCCACCCGCGACGTGATCAAGTCGGTCTGCGCCCTGGCCGGGGCCCGGATCGAGCTGCACGGCGGCTACCCCGGCTGGATGCCCAACCTCGACTCGCCTCTGCTCAAGAAGCTGAAGGAGATCTACCTCAAGGCCTTCGGCAAGGAAGCCGAAGTCGTGGCCGTCCACGCCGGGCTCGAATGCGGCATCATCGGGGAAAAGTTCCCCGGTATGGACATGATCTCGTTCGGGCCGACCATGAAGAACCCCCACTCGCCCGAGGAGCACGTCCACATCGGCTCGGTCGGGAAGTTCTGGAAGTTCCTGACGACGGCCCTCGACGGCCTGTCGTCCTGATAATGGGGGAGATCCCCCATCGGGAATAGGAGCGTTGAGATTGAATAGACGGAGATTCCTCGCCGCAGCGGGGCTCGCGGCCACCGCCGTGTCCCGGGCCTTCGCCGGCATCGGAAGGAGCAAGATCGTGAAGAAACAGGTCCAGACCGACAAGGCGCCCAAGGCCATCGGCCCCTATTCGCAGGGCATCATCGCCAACGGATTCGTCTTCTGCTCGGGGCAGATCCCCATCGACCCGGCTACAGGCGAGCTCAACACCGGTTCGATCGAGGACCAGACCCGCCAGGTCCTCAAGAACGTCTCGGCCGTCCTCGAGGCCGCCGGATCGTCGCTCGACGACGCCGTCAAGACGACCGTCTTCCTCCAGGACATGAACGACTTCACCAAGATGAACGCCGTCTACGCCGAGTTCTTCAAGGCCCCCAACCCGGCCCGGGCCGCGGTCCAGGTGGCCCGGCTGCCGCGCGACGTCAAGGTGGAGATCGAGGCCATCGCCCTGGTCAAGTAAATCCACGGTCGGCCGCTGGGCGGTTCGGAGGATAGGCTCTCCCTCCTGGGAAAGTTCGAAGACGCCGTTCCCCGTGCCGGACTCGGCGCCAAAACAACTCGCTCGCCGTGCGCTACGTCTCGCTCAAACACGTTTTGGCGATTTCCAGGGAAATTTCCCTCGTCCGGCGCGTGTCCCGTCTGAACTTTCCCAATGTCGGGTTCGCCCATCCTCCTCGCCGCTTTTCCGCAGCCTCCGATTGCCTTGGCTAATCAATAGTATAGACCAGGGGCGATGAATCGGGTAAAATAATTAGGACATGCCCCTCTACGAATACTCGTGCCAGAAATGCGGGCAGAGGTTCGAGTGCCTCGTCAACGCGGGTAAAGAGAAGGACGTCGTTTGCGAGAAGTGCGGGTCGGCCGACGTCCGGAAGCTCCTGTCGGGATTCGGCATCGGCGGCGGCTCCAGCCGCATCAAGGCTTCTTCTTCGGGCTGCAAGAGCTGCTCGTCCGGCTCGTGCAGCACCTGCCATTGACCCGGAGATCCGCGGCCTTGACTTGGCCCGGCCGTTGACTGTCTAATACCCCCTCGCCCATGGCGCGCCAAAAGAAATCCGCTCAGGTCCGCGTCGGGGTGGATACCG
>JBFYNT010000165.1:0-5384 GCA_041304225.1 Candidatus Aminicenantota bacterium | reverse complement strand
GACCGCGGACAGATCGAGATCCTGGCCTCGGCGGCCACCCACGGCTACTTCGCCCTGCTGGGCAGGGACGAGAGCGTCCGCCAGCAGGTCCGTCAGGGCCGGCATGTCTATCGCAGGTCCTTCGGCCGCGAGCCCCGGGGCTTCTGGATCCCCGAGTGCGCCTACCGGCCCGGCTACGCCTGGACGAATCCCCTCACCGGCGAAGGTCCCGTCGAACGCTTGGGCGTCGACGAGATCCTCGGCCAGGAGGGCCTGGGCTATTTCTTCGTCGACGGCCCTCTCCTCAAAGGCGGCGAAGCCAAGGGGGTCTACCTCGACCGTTTTCCCGGGCTCCAACAGCTCTGGGAGAAGTTCCGGGACGCCTACCGGCCCGGCGAGGAGCTGCCCCGCGATCCCTATTCGCCGCACTTGGCCTATCCCTCGCGCGTCCCGTTCTTCGCCCGGGACGGGGTATCGGGCGCCCAGGTCTGGAGCCGGGGCCTGGGCTACCCCGGCGACGGCGCCTATCTCGAATTCCACAAGAAGCATTTCCCGGGCGGCCTGCGCTATTGGCGCATCACTTCGGGCCAGGCCGACCTGGGTCTCAAAGAGCCTTACGATCCGGCCGTGACGACCAGCCGGGTGGAAGAGCACGCGTCCCACTTCGTCTCCGTCCTGGCGCGGGCGCTGGAGGGCCGGGACGCCGGCACCGTCGTGGCCCTCTACGACACGGAGCTCTTCGGCCACTGGTGGTTCGAAGGCCCCGAATGGCTCTATCACGTCGTCCGGAAGCTCGCCGGCGGTCCGGTCGCGCCGATGACCGCGGAGTGCGCCTTGGAGGCCCGGCCGGCGGCGACGGTCGTCTCCCTCCCCGAGGGCTCGTGGGGAGAGGGCGGCTTCCACTGGATCTGGCTCAACGACGACACGGCTTGGATCTGGAAGAAGATCTACCGCATCGAGCAGGCCGCGGCCGCCCTGGAGCCGCGCCTGGCCGGTCTCGACCGCCGCGTCCTCAAACAGTTCGTCCGCGAGAAGCTCCTGCTCGAGAGCTCCGATTGGCCGTTCCTGGTCTCGACCTGGGCGGCCCGCGACTACGCCGAGAACCGGGCCGCCGAGCACTACGAGAGGGCCCTGACCCTGGCCGGCTGGCTGGAGACGGGCCGCGTCCTCGGCCCGGCCGACGAGTCGCTCCTGGCCGCGTTCGAAGCCGAAGATCGCCTGTTCGAGGAGGTCGTGCTGCCCGATGGAACCGTTATCTAAAAAGACCCTGACCATGATCCTCTGCGGAGGCAAGGGCGAGCGCCTCTATCCGCTGACGCGCGACCGGGCCAAGCCGTCCGTGCCGTTCCTCGGCGCCTACCGGATCGTCGATTTCAGCCTGTCGAACGCGCTCAACTCCGGGCTCCGCCGTATCGCCCTACTCACCCAGTACAAGTCGCTGTCCCTCGACCGCCACATCATCAACGGCTGGAACATCTTCCACGCCGAGAGCGGCGACTTCATCCTGTCCCTCTCGGCCCAGGGCCGGGTCAGCGACAACTGGTACGAGGGCACCGCCGACGCCGTCTTCCAGAACATCTACACCATCCAGCAGGAGAACCCCGAAGCGGTCCTGGTGCTGTCGGGCGACCATGTCTACACCGCGGATTACCGGAGGCTGCTCGTCTTCTTCGGCCAGGCCGAGGCCGACGCGCTCATCATGACCCGGACGATCCCCGTCGAGGAGGCCTCCCGCTTCGGCGTCATCGGCGTCGACGGCGAGCGCCGCATCGTCCAGTTCATGGAGAAGCCGCGCAAGCCCTTCCCGACGCCGTGGGACCCCGGCCGGAGCCTCATCTCCATGGGCGTCTACCTGTTCAAGACCCCGGTCCTGATCAAGGCCTTGCTCAAGGACGCCCGTAATCCGAAGAGCTCCCACGACTTCGGCAAGGACATCATCCCGTCCCTCATCGGCAACCACCGCGTTTTCGCCTTCACGTTCGACGATTACTGGGAGGACATCGGCACGATCGACGCCTACTGGGAGGCCAACATGGCCTTCCTCGAGCCGTCCCCGCCGCTCATCCTGCGCGACCCGGCCTGGCCTGTCCGGACGTACAAGCCGCAGTACCCGCCGACCTTCGTCACGGGCGGCGACCTGCGCGCGTCGATCATCGGCCCCGGCAGCTCGTTCACCGACTGCCGCATCGTCCACTCCATCATCGGTCCGGGCGTGCGTGTCGACGAGGGGGCGGAGATCGTCGACTCGATCGTCTTCGGCGACACCCACGTCCGCCGGGGCGCCCGGCTCCGCCGGGCCATCGTCGACAAGTCCTCCGTCCTGCCCGAGCGCTTCGAAGCCGGCTTCGACGCGGACCGGGACGCCCGCAGCTTCAAGATCAGCCGGGCCGGGATCCGGGTCGTGCCCAAGGGGTGGACGTCCGAATGATCGAAACCTACAACATCCTCTCGCCCGACTTCGAGCGCGACGCGCCCCGGGAGCTGATGCTGCTGTCGATCATCTCCCAGAGCTTCTTCCAGCCCTTCTCGCTCGAGGACAACCTCCTGGTCATCCTGACGGCCCTGACCTCGGGTTCGGGCGTCGGCTTCAACCGGGCCATGCTCTTCCTCCGTCAGGGCGACCGCCTCCGGGGGGAGATGTGGCTGGGGCCGCGCTCGGCCGAGGAGGCCGGCCTCATCTGGGAGGTCCTGTCGACGCCCGGCATCGGCTACGTCGAGATCCTCGAGCACAACCGGGCCCTCGTCGCCAGGAACCAGGACACCCTGAGCGGGCGTCTCAAGGGCCTGGTCTACGCGGCCGACGAGGAATCGGCCCTCGTCCCGGCCTCGGCGGCCTGCCGCAAGGAGCTCCTGCATGTCCGCGACGCCGCGAACGATCCCCTCGTCGACCGCCGCTTCCTCAATCTCATCGGGGTCGACGAGTTCCTGTGCGTGCCGCTCCTGGCCCGGGACGACGTGGTGGGCATCATCGTCCTCGACAACGCCATCACCCGGAACCCCATCGCCGCCTCCGACATCAAACTGGCCGGCGTCTGCGGCCTCATGGCCGGCAACTACATCTACTCGACGAACCTCCACAAAAGGCTCCTGGAGATGGAGAAGATGGCGGCCATGGGCGAGGTGGCCCTGTTCGTCACCCATCAGCTGCGCAATCCCATCGTGGCCGTCGGCGGCTTCACCGACCAGCTCCTGAAGCCCGACCTCCCGGAAGAGAAGAAACGGCGCAATCTGACCATCATCCGCGACGAGGTCCGGCGGCTCGAGGACATCATCTACCAGATGGGCCACTTCCTCAAGGTCAGCCTCAAGGAGCCCGTCTATTTCGATCCCGGACCGGCCATGGCCGCGGTCGCCGGGAGCCCGGAGATCCAAGCCAAGGCCCGCGGCTACGGCCTGAGCGTGCGGGTCGACCCCTGCCCGCCCGAGATCCTGTGCGATCCGACCTCGTTCGGGGAAGTCGTCCGCAATCTCCTCGACAACGCCATCGACGCCACCCATCCGGGCGGGGCGGTCGGCGTCCGGGGCTACCGGAAGAACCGGACCGAGTACATCGTGTCGGTCCGCGACAACGGCCGGGGGATCAGCAACCCGGACAAGGACCAGCTCTTCCGCCCCTTCTTCACCACCAAGGAGAAGGGCATGGGCCTCGGCCTGCCCTTCATCAAGCGGGTCATGGACACCTGCGGCGGCAAGATCGACGTCCAGAGCCGCGTGGGGAAGGGGACCGTCTTCAAGCTGACCTTCAATTACCGCGAAAGGGAGCCGAATCCATGAAAAAGAAGATCCTGCTCGTCGAGGACGAGAAGGCCCTCTGCCTTCTCTACGAAGAGGAGCTGAGCCGGGACGGCTACGAGGTCGTCGCCGTGCAAGACGCCGAGGCGGCCCTGGCCGAGATCGGCCGGACGGCCTTCGACCTGATCATCACGGACATCCGCATGCCGGGCAAGAACGGCATCGAGCTCATCACCCAGATCATGGGCCTGCGCAAGGACGTGCCGATCATCATCAACTCGGCCTACCAGAGCTACAAGGAGGACTTCATGACCTGGGCGGCCGACGCCTACGTCGTCAAGTCCGCTTCCCTCGACGAGCTCCGGTCCAAGATCAAAGAGATGCTGGGGGAATGATGTCGGAACTGAGGAAAGATCTGGTCAGCGGCCGCTGGGTCATCATCGCCACGGAGCGGGCCAAGCGGCCCGACGATTTCCGGCCGAGCGGCGGCGCGGCCGCCCCCGCGGCCGAGGCCGTCGGTTTCTGCCCCTTCTGCGAGGGCAACGAAGGCAAGACCCCGCCCGAGGTCTTCGCCCTCCGCGCGCCCGGGTCGGCGGCCGATACCCCGGGCTGGACGGTCCGGGTCGTGCCCAACAAGTTCCCGGCCCTCAATCGCGGCACGCCGCCGCCCAAGGCCGGCGAGGGGGTTTTTCAGTGGATGGAGGGGACCGGCGTCCACGAGGTCGTCATCGAGAACCCCGTCCACGCCTTCGAGCTCTCCGACCTTCCGGTCGCCCACGTCAGGGACGTCCTGCGGGTCTTCCAGCAGAGGATCCGCACGATCGAGAGCGAACTCCATTACCAGTACGTCCAGCTGTTCAAGAACAAGGGCAAGGAAGCGGGGGCCTCCCTGAGCCACCCGCACTCGCAGATCGTGGCCACGCCCATCGTCCCCAAGCGCATCAAGGAGGAGATCTACGGGGCCGACCGGATGTTGCGGACCTTCAAGGAGTGCGGCTTCTGCCGCATCCTCCGGGAGGAGGAAGCCGCGGGGAAGAGACTGGTCGCGCGCGGCCGCCACTTCACGGCTATCGCCCCCTACGCCTCGCGGTTCCCGTTCGAGATGGCCGTCTTCCCCCAAAGGCATTCGGCCTTCTTCACGGACGTCCGCGAGGACGAGCTCCTGAGCCTGGCCGAAACGCTCAAGCTCGTCCTGACCCGGCTCAAGGACACCGTCGGGGACCCGCCCTACAACATGGTCCTCCATCAGGCCCCCAACCGAGCCTTGGCCCTCAAGGGCTGGCCGGACATCGATCTGAGCTACCACTGGCACCTGGAGATATTCCCGATCCTGACCAAAGTGGCGGGTTTCGAGTGGGGGACCGGCTTCTACATCAATCCGGTCCCGCCGGAGACCGCGGCCCAGTTCCTGCGACAGCCCTAGGTCAGGCCGCCGCGATCTTCCGGTAGAGACCGAGGTAGGCCGCCGCCGAGCGCTCCCAGGAGAAATCTGCGGCCATGCAGTTCCCGACGAGGCCGCGCCACTCCTGAGGCCTGCCGAAGACCCGGACCGCGCGGGCGGCCGCTTCGAGAAGCGGCCCGGCCTCGGCCTCGGCGAACTTGAAGCCGTTGCCCCGGCCGGAGCGGGGATCGAACTCCTGGACGCTGTCGTCGAGACCGCCCGTGGCCCGGAC
>JBFYNT010000164.1:0-4049 GCA_041304225.1 Candidatus Aminicenantota bacterium | reverse complement strand
CGCGGCCGGGCCGACCAGGCCGATCGAAAGAATGAGGACCCCTATCACCGCTGTTCTCACGGTTCCTCTTATTATATCATCGTTCTTAGATCCGCGATCTGGATTATTGCCGATTTCGTGCCAAGGGAGAAGCGGTTCCTTCCCAGGGAGAAGCATCGATCCGGGCGTCCGGCCGGGCCGGGCTTGGAGCGGCGCGTAAATAAGCTTTACGCGGTACAGAGGGCTATGTCTTGAGAGCCCGGCCCAGAACGGCTTCGACGTCCCGGACCTTGCCGTCGATCCGGCCGGCCGCGCCGGGCCGGTCGTCGATGGCGATATGGGTCAGGACCCGGGTCCCCTCGCCGCGCATGGTCTCGTGGCACAGCCGGACGAGGCCGAGGACCTCGTCCCAGCCCCCTTCGACGATAGTGCCCATGGCCGTCAGCCGGTAGGGCAGGCCCGAGCGGTCGACGAGGTCGAGGATCCGGGCGACGGGTCCGGCCAGCTCCTCGCCGCGGCCGACGGGCACGACGCTGAACTCGACGATCACGGCCGCCTCCTAGTCCTTGTCCTTCTCGCGCTCCTTCTTCGCGCCGGGCTTGCGCAGCCGCTCCTCCCAGGTGATGAAGCTGTGGTAGAAGACGGCGTCGCCCTCGTCGATGCCGCGCGTGATCTCCGTGATGTGCGAGGTCTCGGCGCCGAACTCCTCGACGGCGTAGATGACGGCCTTGTCGGGCTTGGTGCTGAGCCCGCAGGTGTAGATGTCCAGGGCGGCGTAGCCCTGCTCCGGCCAGGTGTGGGTCGAGATATGGGACTCGGAGATGACGACCACGCCGCTGACCCCGGCGGGGGGGAACTTGCTGAAGGAGATGGACCAGACGTGGGCGCCGGCGATCTCGGCCGCCCGGACGAGGATCTGCTGGACCTTCTCGACGCTGCCGATGATCTTCGGGTCGCAGCCGGAGGCCTCGACGATGTAATGACGGCCGACGGGGGAATGGGCTGTCTTGACCATGGCCACCTCCTCTCCGGAATGGAAAGTCGATTATGGCACAACCGGGGATTCTGTCAAGAAAGCTCAGACGGGGACCCGGGGGTCCTCCTTGACCACGTTGAGGACGAGGTGGGTGACGGTGCGATCGACGTGGGGGATGGCCAGGAGCCCCTTGACGAAGCCGTCGAGGTCCTCGCGTCCCGTGAACCGTCCGATGATGAAGGCGTCCCAATCCCCCGTGACGTCGTAGACCGCGGCCACGTGCGGGTCCTGGGCGATCCGCTTCTGGGTCTCGATGAGCCGGCCCTTGGAGACGCGGACCGCGACGACGGCCGCCAGGCCGAAGCCGAAGTACTCCGGATCGACGACGGGGACGTAGCCCTTGATCGCCCCGGCCGCCTCGAGCTTCTTGACGGTGTGGATGACCGCGGTGACCGAGGTCCCGACCTCCTTGGCCACCTCCCGGAAGCTCTTGCGGGCGTTGGCGTTGAGGACCCGGATGATCTTCCTGTCCAGCTCGTCGATCATGGGCGATGCCTCCGATTATCGGGCAATTTAACACGAATGCAACCAATTGTAAATATATATTTTTGATATATTGACATTTGTCTTGTTTTGGTCTTTATTAATTGACATTAAATCCCGCCCGGCCGGCCGGGCGAACGAGGAGAGAGCCCATGGCCACCCACAAGCCCGCCAGGACCTTCAAGGCTTTCGGCACCCGTGACGAACAGGACGTCCTCTCGGTCATCCGGGAGCCGGCCAACGACATCCAGTTCATCCGGCTGATGTTCCCCGACATCCTGGGGCGCCAGATGGACTTCACCATCCCCGCCTCCGAGCTCGCCGCCGCCTTCAAGGAGGGCAAGGGGTTCGACGGCTCCTCGATCGCCGGCTTCGTTCGCATCGAGGAATCCGACCTGGTCATCAAGCCCGACCCGAAGACCTTCCGGCTCCTGCCCTGGACCTACCAGGGCTTCGCCCCGGACATCCGTTGGCGCGAGGCGATCATGTTCGGGGACATCCTGATGCCCGACGGCTCCGTCTACCAGGGTGACAGCCGGGCCGCGCTGAAGCGGGGGCTGGCCCGGGTCCGCAAGGAGATGGGGATCGAGGACCTCAAATGCGGTCCCGAGCTCGAGTTCTTCATCTTCCCCTCGAGCGAGGCGCCGGACCTCACCGACGCGGGCGGCTATTTCTTCAGCGGCCGGCACGGCGAGGTCCGCAAGGAGATCCAGCTCCTCCTCCACCGCATGGGCATCGCCACGGAGTACGACCACCACGAGGCCGCCCACAGCCAGCACGAGATCGACCTCCGCTATCTCGACGCGGTCGACATGGCCGACACGGCCATGATCTTCCGTTACATGGTCAAGAAGGTCTGCCGCATGCACGGCCTCCACGCGACGTTCATGCCCAAGCCGGTCAACGGCCAGAACGGCAGCGGCATGCACGTCCACCAGTCGCTGTGGCGGGGCGGCCGGAACCTGTTCTTCGACAAGAACGGGCCGTACCACCTCTCGCTCCTCGCCCAGCGCTACATGGCCGGGCTGATGACCCACGCCCGGGAGATCTCGGCCGTCCTCAGCCAGTGGGTCAACTCCTACAAGCGGCTCATCGAGGGCTACGAGGCCCCGGTCTACGTCGCCTGGGGCCAGCGCAACCGGTCGGCCTACGTCCGCGTCCCCGAGTACCAGCCGGGCAAGGAGCACGCCACGCGGATCGAGCTGCGGGCCGCCGACCCGGCCTGCAACATCTATCTGGCCTTCGCCGTCATGCTGGCCGCCGGGGCCGAGGGCATCCGGAAGAAGTACGAACTCGTCGATCCCGTCGAGGAGAACATCTACCACATGAGCGGCGCGCGGCAGAAGAAGTTCGAGATCCGCGTCCTGCCGCGGAACCTCGAGGAGGCCGTCCGGGTCATGGAGAAGAGCGCCGTGGTCCAGGACGCCTTGGGCGAGCACATCTTCGCCAAGCTCGTCGCCAACAAGCTCAAGGAGGTCGAGGGGTACGGCCGGAACGTCTCCGGCGAGTTCGACAAGCAGGTCAGCGATTACGAGATCCGCCACTACCTCCCCGTGCTCTGATCCCGGGTCCCGCCTTGCGCCGGAGGGGGGGAAGGCATAAAATGCCGGGGTGCGGCCATCAGAGACCGAACTGGCGACCCTGACGCGTAAGTTCAAGGGCCAGAGACGGGCCCTCATCCGCGTCCTCCAGGACGTCCAAGAGCGCTACGGCTGGCTCCCGCCCGAGGCCCTCGAGCACGTCGCCGCGGCCCTCGGCGTCCCCTTGGTCCGGGTCTACGGCGTCGCGACCTTCTACCGGTCCTTCAGCCTCTCCCCGCGCGGCCGTCACGTCTGCACCGTCTGCCTGGGCACGGCCTGCCACGTCCGCGGCGGCGCGGCCGTCCTGGACGGGTTCGAGCGCCGGCTCGGCGTCCCGGCCGGGCGGACGACGCCGGACGGGCGGTACACCCTCGAGCGGGTCAACTGCCTGGGCGCCTGCGCCCTGGCTCCCCTGGCCGTCGTCGACGGCCGGGCCCATGGGCGGATGGACGAGGGCCAGGTCGAGGCCATCCTGGCGGCGCTCGAAAAGGACGACCCCGCGTGACGACCGTCCGGACCCACCTCCTCGTCTGCGCCGGCACCGGCTGCGTCTCGTGCGGGGCCTTCGGGATCCGCAGCGGCCTCGAGGCCGAGGTCCGGCGCCGCGGGCTCGGGGGCGAGGTCGAGGTCGTCGCCACGGGCTGCAACGGGTTCTGCGAACGGGGGCCCATCGTCGTCGTCCAGCCCGACGGCGTCTTCTACCAGCGCCTGGCGCCGGCCGACATCCCGGAGCTCGTCGAGGAGCACCTGATCAAGGGCCGGCCGGTCCGGCGGCTGATGTACGTCCCCCCGGAGGAGCGCGAGCCCGTCCCCCGGATGAAGGACATCCCGTTCTTCAAGCATCAGCGCCTGATCGTCCTCCGCAACCGGGGCCGGATCGATCCGGAGAGGATCGACGATTATATCGCCGCCGACGGATACGAGGCCGCGGCCAAGGCGCTCGGGGAGATGACGCCGGAAGGGATCATCGC
>JBFYNT010000163.1:0-8888 GCA_041304225.1 Candidatus Aminicenantota bacterium | reverse complement strand
GGTCCCCCAGACGCGCGGCAAGCCCGGCCTGCTCCTCGGCGTCGACGCCCAGCCCGACGGGACGATCGGCGGCAAGCGCTTCTGGAAGGGCAACTTCCTGTTCACCACCGAGGACGTCGTCGGCGAGCCGGGATTCAAGGCCTTCCGGCCCATCGCCGTCGAGTCGGGCCGGCCCCGGCTCCTGACGAACGCGGAGATCGCGTCGAGCCCCGATTACGGCGACTATTCCCTCGCCCAGGAGCATCTGGCGATGGCCGATTTCTACGCGGCCATGGAGAAGCTCATCAATCCCGAGCCGCTCGACGCCGAGGCCGCCTTCGAGGACCTCTTCCGGGCGCTCCACGAACAGCTCCTCGTCCGGGTCGATTCGGTGGCCAACGGCGAAGCCTACATGCGGGCCCACCCCGGCACGGTCGTCCCCATGCCGTCGGGCAAAGGCGTTTTCCAGACCCTCGGCCTGTGGGAGGATTTCTCGACGCCCAACCGGGACCTGCGCCTGCTCATCGCCATCGACACCGTCCTCGAGTTCCCGGCGAAGGTCGCCCGGGACCCCGCGGCTTACGGGATGGACGGACAGGGGACGGCCGGCGAGATCCGGCGCGAGCTCGAGGCCCTTTTAAATAAGCGTGCGGCGGAGCTCTCCATCACCTACACCGGCTCGGACGGCTCCGCGCGCCTCCTGACCCTCGAGGAGATCTTCCGGCGGCAAGAGGCCTTCGAGACGGGCTACAACCCCAACGACAGCATCGAGATCCGCTGGGGAGCGCCCGCGGGGAGCGTGGAGCTCGCCACGGCCCGCCGCCGGGCCCCGGCCTCGCAGATCGCCAAGATGAAGGCCCTCCAGCCCTGGTTCCGCAAACGCCTCCGCCCCGCGGCGTAAGGGGACACGTCCCGGGGATACATGTCCCCGAAAGCACGCCTCCGGCGCCGGTTTGATTTGTCTTCGTAATTGTACTATTAAGATGAAAAGTCGCGTTTCAGGGGGAAGAACATGACCAGAGAGCTTGAGGTGTCCTTGCGGTCAACGGTGATCCTGGCCTTCATCGCGATCTTCGCGACACCGATCGGGCTCGCCGGGGAGGACGGCAGTCCGATCCTCCCGCCGGCCTTCAGTCTGTGCGTCCAAAACGAGGAGCCGGCCGGTCCGGGCTCGTACCGCTCGTTCAGTCCGTTCCCGATCGTCATGTACGACACCGACATCGGCTTCGGCTACGGCGGCCGGGTCAAGTTCGTCGACTATCTCAAGAAGAGGGAGTCCTTCGATCTCATCCTCTTCAACTCGACCAAGGGCGAGCGCTGGTACGTCTTCACCTTTTCGGTCGCCGATCCGGAGATCCGCCAGGGCAGGCGCTACGGCCTGGCCTTCGACCTCAAGGCCGAATACGACAAGTTCCTCAATTACAGCTTCTACGGCTTCGGCGCCGGGACGCCCGAGGAGAACCAGACCGTTCTGACCCACGCCACGACGAGCCTGTCATTCCTGTTCAGCCGCGGCTTCACCCCGCACCTGGTCGCCGAAGCGGCCTACGTGGTCCGCTGGCTGCGCTACACCGAACCGCGGGAGGGCCCGCTCGTCGACGAGCTCGCGGCCCTCGCCGCCGCCGGCCGTCTCTTCGCCCCCTACCTCTCGTTCGCCCTGAAGTACGACACCTCGGACAGCCAGATCCATCCGACCCGCGGCTTTCGCTTCATCCTCCAGGAGGACCTGGCCGGGAGCTTCATGGGCAGCCGGGACGCCTCGTTCAGCCGGCTGACGGTCGACGTCCGCAACTACCTGCGCGTCTTCGGCGAGAAGGACGTCTTCGCCGTCCGGGCCCTGGCCCAATACGTCGGCGGCGGCGCGATCCCCGTCTTCGACCACGCTTCGCTCGGCGGCGGCAACGTCCTGACGGCCATGCGCGGCTTCCCGCTGAACCGCTTCCTCGACCGGGGCAAGTTCCTGGTCAACGCCGAGTACAGGTTCCCCATCATCTGGCGCCTCGGCGGCAACGTCTTCACGGACGCCGGGACGGTCTGGCATTCGCTGCGGACGATCGATCTCGGGGAGACCGCCGTCGACGCCGGCCTGGGCCTGCGCTTCTACATGCCCGACTTCGTCGTCCGCGTCGACGTCGCCTGGAGCCGGGAGGGGATGGGCCTCTACTTCAACTTCGGCCACGTCTTCTGAGCGTCAGTCGGGAGGCGCGGCCCTCTCCTCGATCTTGAGCCGGGCTCTCAGGTCCAGGCCGTCCCCCGTCAGCCGGACCTCGTACTCGCCGGCCGGAGCGAATGTCCGGTAGCGGATGAAATAGGGCTCGAGGCTGTCCATGGTCTTCACGACCAGGTCCCAGCGCAATTGGTTGAAGCCCTTTTTGGCCGAAAGGCGCCAGGCCTTGACCTCCCGTCCCTTGCCGTCGACGACGGACAGATTGACGTCCCTCGGGCGGTCCAAATAGAAGGTGAGAGGGACCTTCTCGATGGTCTTCAAGCTGCCCGTCTCGTGCGTGTCGTTGCTCAAGGGCAGGCGGGCCTGCGGGGGGTCGAAGAGGACATCGGCGGGGGCCGCCTCTTTCCCGAACACCTTCTGGATCGGCCTGACGTTCATGACGAATATCCCCCGGCCGTAGGTCGAAGCGACGAGGTCCATCTCCCGTTCCTGGATGACGAGGTCGGAGACGGCCGCCGCCGGGAAGCCCGGACCGAGCCGGGCCCAGGTCCGGCCCCGGTCGACCGACACGTAAACGCCTCGCAACAGCCCGGCATAGAGGATGTTCTCGTTCGTCGGGTCCTCGAGAATGGCGTAGCCGACCTCGTCGGGCAGGCCCGCGGATAGCGGCGTCCATGTCAGGCCCCGGTCCTCGCTGGCGAAGAGGTGGCAGCCGAGGTCGTCCCGGTTGATGCCGGGGGCGGCGATATAGACCCGCGTCGGGCTGAAGCGCGACGGGCAGATCGAGCGGATGTAGTTCGGGGGCAGGCCCGCGGACCGCTCGTCCCAGGTCGCGCCGTCGTCGAGCGTGACCCAGAACGCGCCCCGGTCCGTGCCGAGATAGAGGACGCCGGGGTCGAGAGGGGATTCGGCGATGGCCCCCGCGGCCGTGGACAGGCGGGCGGGATCGGCCGAGCGGGCCAGATCGGGGCTGATGAGCCGCCAGGTATCGCCGCGGTCGGGGCTCTTGAAGACGTAGTTGCCGGCGTGATACAGGGTGAGGCGGTTGTGGGGGGAGATGAAGTACGGCGTGATGAAATTGTACTCCGCCTGGCCTTTGAAGCCCTTCGGCAGCCGGGGCATGATGGATACGGACTGCCCTGTGCGCGTGTCCTGGCGGCGAGCCGCCCCGTTCTGCGAGGAGAAATAGACGGTCGCGGGGTCCTCCGGATCGGCGAAGGTGTAGCAGCCGTCGCCCCCCGACCAGGGGTCGAGCCAGACATAGCGCCAGCCGTCGGCGAAGCGGGGGTCCCATTCGGAGGGAGGCCCGAAGACGGAGGCGTCGTCCTGGGTCCCGCCGTAGATCCTGTAGGGATCCTGGTTGTCCACGGAGATGTCGTAGAATTCCCCCACGGGGATATTGTTATGGTGGAGCCATGTCCGGCCCCGGTCGAAGGTCGTGTACACCCCGCCGTCGTTCCCGACCGCCAGATGGGCGGGGTTGCTAGGATCGATCCACAGCTCGCAGTGGTCGAGGTGGAGGGTCTGGGCCGGATTGGGGAAAAGATGAAAGACGTCCCCGCCGAGGAGGCTGAAATTCCGGCCGCCGTCGCGGCTGTGGGCGATCCGGACGCCCAGGGCGTAGACCTCCTCGTCGTCCTTGGGATTGAGGTAGATGTCGGCGAAATACCAGCCGATCGTGGGGAAGATCAGGAGGTCCGCGGCGTGGGTCCGGGCCCAGGTCTTGCCGCCGTCGGCGGTCCGGTAGACCTCGGCCCCCCGCTTCTCGCTCTTGTTCAGGTTGTCGACCAGGACGTAGGCCTTGGCCGGGTCGGAGGAGGACACGGCCAGGCCGATGCGGCCCGTCTTCGGCCCGCTCGGCAGGCCGCCTTCCAGGCGACGCCAGGTCGTTCCGGCGTCCTCGCTCTTCCACACGCCGCTCGACGAGCCGGAGACGCCCGGATGGTTCTCCCACGTCGTGGCGTAGACGACCGAGGGGTCCGAGGGGGCGATGATCACGTCGTTGGCCCCCGTGCGTTCGTTGACGTAAAGGACGTGCTTCCAGGTGGCTCCGCCGTCGAGCGTCCGGTAGAGGCCGCGGTTGGGATTGGCCGTCCAATAATGGCCGTGGACGGCGACGAAGGCGATGCCGGGGTCGGTCGGATGGACGTCGATCTTGCCGATGTGGTACGAGTCTTCGAGGCCGAGATGGCGCCAGGTCGTCCCGCCGTCGTCGGAGCGGTAGACGCCCGTCCCCGGCATGGTGAAATTGCGCGGCTTCTTGAGATCGACGCCCGTTCCCAGCCAGATCGTCTCCGGACGCGAAGGGGCCAGGGCGACATCCCCGATCCCGGGCGCGGCCTGGTTCTCGAAGACCGGCTTCCAGGTCAGGCCGTTGTCCGTTGTCTTCCAGAGCCCGCCGGGGCCGAAGGCCGCGTAGAGAGTGCCGGGGCGCGTCGGATCGCCCTGGACGCAGGCGGCCCGCGCGCCGTTTATCACCGGTCCGACGGGCATCCATTCCAGGCCGAACTCCGAGGAGGCCTTGAGCTCCAGGTGGCGTTCCCAGGACCGGAACAAGGGATTTTGTTGCGCTTTCAGGTCGGCCGCGGCGGCCAGCGCCAAGAGGGCCACGGCCAGAGCGGCGAGGTGGGTTTTTGGTCTCATGGGCGTCTCTCTTTCGGCTAGATAATCAAGGAACGGTCCACAAAAGTCAATTTCGGTCGCGCGGCGGATGGACAAGCCGGGCCCGGTCCCCGATAATGGGGGTCCAAGGAGACGCGACATGACACTCACCCGAATCCCTCTCCGCATCCTCCACGTCCTCGCGGCGATCATCGTACTGGCTCTCGGCGCCGCGGCCCTCGCTCTACAGGCTCCGCCTCAGGCACAAGCTCCGGCCCAAGCCCAGGTCGGCGATGAACAGGTCTGGCTGGAGTTCCTGGAATGGTTCAAGGCGGCTCCGGCCGACTCTGGCGCCCTCGGCGCTTACGCCGCCGAACTGGCCCGCCGGAACGTGCCCAAGGAAGAGATCCAGCGGCGCTTCGGCGTCATCACGCGCCTGTTCGCGGTCCGTCCGGAAGGCGCCGAGGTCTTCTACGACAAGACCTTCAGCCGGCCCGCCCTGACCGGGAAGCCGGAAGTGGACGGCTTCGCCAGCCTCCCGAGCGAGTTCCTGGTCGGCGCGGTCAAGGGCGTTCGAGCGGGACGGGCCCTCGACCTCGGCATGGGCCAGGGCCGCAACGCGGTCGCGCTGGCCAAGGCGGGCTGGTCGGTCACCGGCGTCGACGTCTCGGGCGAGGCCGTCGGGGCCGCCAAGCGCAACGCCGCTGCCGCCGGGGTCGCGCTCGACGGGGTCAAGTCGGATTACGCCTCGTTCGACCTGGGCCGCGACGCCTGGGACCTGGTGGCCATGATCTTCGCCTGGGCGCCCGTCGACGAGCCGGCCTTCATCGAGCGCGTCCGGGCGTCGCTCAAGACGGGCGGCCTGGTCGTCTTCGAGAACTTCGTCAGCACCCCCGAGCGGCCCTATGCGCCCATGGTCCGGGCCCTGCCGCCCGGCGCCACCCGGGAGGCCTTCTCCGGCTTCGAGATCGTGTCTTACGAGGAGCTGACCGGCACGGGCGATTGGGGCGGCCCGGACTCGAACCTCGTCCGGATGGTGGCTAAGAAGAAATAAATAGGTATTGTGTCCCCGTTTTTATTGTGATAATCCTTGGGACTCTCCCCAAAATGGAAGAAACGCCCGCCGGCCGTCGTCCAAAGGGCGACGTGCCGAATCTGTTCGTCAAAAAAACCACAGGAGGGATCTCGATGTCTACCCGTCTGTCCCGTTCGCTGGTCCTCCTCCTGGCCCTGGGCTTCGTCCTGGGCGCCGGGGGAACGTCCGTGGCCCGAGCGCAAGTCACGGCCGACGACCTCAACCTGCTCAGCTGGCGCTGGGTCGGGCCCGTCAACTTCTCGGGCCGGATCTCCGAGTTCGCCGTGCCCCCCGGCCAGACCACGACCTATTACGTCCTGGCGGCCAGCGGCGGGGTCTGGAAGACCGAGGACGCCGGCACGCACTTCGAGCCCATCTTCGACAAGTACGGCAACATGAGCATGGGCTCCCTGGGCATCGCGGCGTCCGATCCCAAGGTCCTCTACCTCGGCACGGGCGAGCCGATGCACGCCCGCTCGAGCTCCCACGGCAACGGCGTCTGGAAGTCGACCGACGCCGGCAAGACCTGGACCAACGTCGGGCTCACGAAGAGCTTTTTCATCAACAAGGTCCAGGTCGATCCCAAGAACCCCGATGTCGTCTACGTCGCCGCCGAAGGCAAGCTCTACGACAACGAGACGGACTGCGAGCGCGGCTTCTACGTGACGGCCGACGGCGGCAAGACCTGGGAGCGGCGCTGGCCGCTGGCCGACCGCGGCGTCGGCGAGTTCGTCGTCGATCCGCGCGACTTCAACGTCGTCATCGCCCAGGCTTACAAGCTCTACCGGCGGTCCTGGACCTATATCGACCGCCAGCCGGGCAACAACCTCTACAAGACGACCGACGGCGGCAAGACCTGGAAGAAGCTCGAGGGCGGCCTGCCGAACCAGCTCGAGGTCGGCCGGGCCGGCCTGGCCATCTTCCATAAGAACCCGAACATCGTCTACGCCCGGATCGACGAGGAGGTCAACCTCGGACTGGCCGAGCGCGACGGCGTCGCCAACTTCCGCGCGGCCGGCGGCTTCGGCGGCGGCGGGATGTACGCCGAGGGCCGGTCCTTCGACGCCTTCAAGGCCCATAAGATCAACCCCGAGCTGGCCAAACAGGCGCCCAAGTTCACGGCTCCGACGGCCGCGGACGAGGCGGAATTGGTCAAGAAGCTCAACGAGATCGTCGCCGACAAGGACTTCCTGACCAAGTCCGGCATCGACCTGGCCAGCTTCAACGCGGCCGCCCGCAAGGTCCACGCCAAGAACAAGGACCTGATCGCCGCGATCGGCGAGATCGAGGCGCTCCACAAGCGCGAGGTGCCCAAGGCCGACTCGAGCGAGGCCAAGGGCCGTTCGCAGGTCACCAACCGCCACGTTCTCGAGATGCTCTACGGCGGCGTCCTGCGCAACCAGGAGCCGGTCAAGCGCTCCGGCATCATCTACCGGTCGGCCGACCTCGGCGAGACCTGGGCCAAGATGACGGAATACAAGCAGTCGGGCGGCAGCGCCCTGGTCAACCAGACCGAGGCCGGCTATTACGCCCGGCTCTACGTCGACGCCCGGAACGACCAGACGCTCTACGCCATCGATACCAACACGACCGTCTCGACGGACGGCGGCAAGACCTTCAAGGCCACCGGCTGGGATGCGGGGGCCTACAAGCTCCACGTCGACCACCGCGCCCTCTGGCTCGACCCGCAGAACTCCAACCACATCATGAGCGGCAACGACGGCGGGGCCGGGGAGACCTGGGACGGCGGCAAGCACTGGGACCAGAAGTCGACCATCAGCGCCCAGCAGTTCTACGACGTCGCCGCCGACAACGAGCAGCCCTACAACGTCATGGGCGGCACCCAGGACAACGGCGCCTGGTGGGGACCGTCCCAGAACCGCAATCAGTGGGGCGTCTTCGCCGCCGACTGGAACTACCTGCCGACGGGAGACGCCTACTTCGTCGTCCGCGACTGGTGGAACCCCGACTACATCTATTTCGAGAGCCAGTTCGGGTCCTCGAGCCGCATCAACCTCGCGACCGGCGAGATCTCCGGGCTGGCCAAGCGGACGTCCCCCGAGGAGCTGGCCAAGGGCATGCCGGCCCAGCGCTACCAGTGGAACGCCCCGATCGTCCTCTCGCCCCACAATCCCGGCATCGTCTACGTCTGCTCCCAGTTCGTCCACCGGTCCCTCAGCCGGGGCGAACGGGACACTTTCGTGACCATCAGCCCCGACCTCTCCCGGGCCGACAAGACGCGCCTCGAGGAGTCCAAGAAGACCAACCTTCAGTATGCCACGATCTACGCTTTCGCCGAGTCGGCCAAGAAGCCGGGCCTCCTCTGGGCCGGGACCGACGACGGCAACCTCCAGATGTCCCCCGACGGCGGGGTGACCTGGACCAACATCACGGCCCGTTTCTACGACATGAAGACGGGCAAGGCCAAGCCCGGCCTCAAGGGCGCCCTCATCCCGTTCGACCGTTGGGTGAAGAGGGTCGTCCCCTCGCGGTTCGACGAGAAGACCTGCTACGTGGCCTTCAACGGCTACCGGACCCACAACGAGGACAAGACCTGGATCTTCGTCACCCGCGACCTGGGCCAGACCTGGGAGGACATCTCCGGCGGCATGATGAACCCCGTCTGGGACCTCGAAGAGGACCCCGACAACGCCGACGTCCTCTACGCCGGCACGGATTACGGCGTGTGCGTGACCGTGGACCGGGGCAAGACCTGGGTGCCGTTCTCGAAGACCGCGCCCAACGTGATCATCCGCGACCTGGCCATCCAGAAGCGCGACCGCGACCTGGTCATCGGGACCTACGGCCGGGGCATCTACATCGCCGACATCGCCCCGCTCAAGGAGATGACCGCCGAGAACCTGGCCAAGGACGCCTATCTCTTCGACGTCGAGGAGACCGTCCGCTGGAACCGCCTCGAGCGGCGGGGCGAGCAGTACGGCGAGTTCGCCAAGGTCGACAATCCCCCGGTCGCCGCGACGTTCTACTATTACCTCAAGGCCGATCCCAAATCGGTCAAGGTCGTCGTCAAGGACCTCGAAGGCAACGTCCTCCAGGAGATGAACG
>JBFYNT010000162.1:0-2820 GCA_041304225.1 Candidatus Aminicenantota bacterium | reverse complement strand
GATTTGAGCCCTCCCCGCTTGACTAGGGCCGCGAGGTCATGCTACTCAGACATCGAGATCGGGGACTCGCAGGGAGGCGGACCATGAGAAAGCTCCGGGCATTCCTGGGGGTCGGACTTTTGATCGGCCTGGCGTTATCCGCTCAGATCAGGCCTAAGAAAGCGGCGGCGCCGCTCAAGGCCATGCCCTTTCCGACCGAGATGTTCTTCACCTATCTCGGCGACTATCCCCGCGACGCGCAGACGGACTGGAGCGGCAGCCTCCAAGGCGTCGCCCACGACGATGCCAACTGGTATTTCACCCAGGGCCTTGACGACGGCGATGGCCAGGGGCGGGGCTACCTGATGAAATTTCCGCTCACCTACGACCTGAGGCGCGGCATCCCGGCCGGAGCGTCAGGCTTCGGCCGCGAGGTCGCGGGCGTGCGCTGCGTCAGGGGGAGCGATATCCCCGGGAACCCCCTTGGGAGCTTCTGGCATTTCGGGGACCTGGTCCATCACCAAGGCTTCCTGTTCGTGCCCATCGAGTGCTCGGATAATACCGTGCCCCAGATGATCGCCGTGTTCCGGGTGGGCGATCTCGCGTACGTGGGCAGCCAAAGGCTCTTGCGGCAGAATACCCGGGCGGGCTGGTGCGCCGTCCATCCCGTGGACAAGGGCCTCTATGTTCCCCGCGGAGACAAGATGACGACCGACTACGGGATCTTTAAATACAGGCTGAACATGGACAGCGTGAGGCGGGCATCGGACAGCCGCGGCGTAACCCATGATTTCCTGGGCGATCTCGCGCAGGTCGAGCATATACTCATCCTGGACGAATGCGGCCGGAGGATCAACCTCGGCGAATACAACCAGGGCGGCGAGTTCTCGGGCGACGGGCGCCTGCTCTTCCTGAACACCGGCAAGGCCGCCGAACACGTCGGCGGCGAGCGGGCCGAGGGGATCACGGTCTACGAAACGGCGACGTGGAAGCGCGTCAGCCATTCGCGCAACGGCTCGATGCTCTTCGCCTACACCTTCCGCCCCGGGGCGTACCGGGAGGAACCGGAGGGCCTGACCTGGTGGGACCTCGACAAGCATCCCCGGCGCGCGGCGATCCCGGGCGGGATCCGGGGGCAGCTCCACGCCCTGCTGATCGATTCGCTGGGGAATGAATTCTTCTTCAAGCACTACGAGGTCGACCGCTTGGCCGACATCTCCGAGGAACTCCTGCCCCTCGCGGCGGGGACGGCCGCGGTCGCCGCGGCCGGCCCTGGGCGCTGGAAGATCGTCCAAGGCGCGACGGAGCTCGGCGGCTTCCGGTCCGAGGCCATGGCCGCCGACACCCTGCGCGTCCTCCGCGAGTACCGCGTCGACACGGTCGGATACCTCGCCGGGAGAGGGCATCCGGGCTGGAGGTACGTCCTCAGCGGCGGCCGTCCCCCGAGCGGCATGATGCCGGGAACGACGGAAGCTGCGTTCGATCCCCTGGGACTGCGGCTGAAGCGGGGCTCCGGAGGGTGGGTGATCACGGACGAGAGCCCGCATGCCCGGACCGGCATGGACCACCAGACCATCCTCTTCTTCCCGGACCACGGGGAGTACGACTCGAGGGGCGAGGCCGAGCGAGAAGCCCGGACGGCGCTCAAGATCATCCGCAAGTACGGCTTCACGGCCAGGGTGTACGCGGGATCGGACGCCGACCCGGCTTTCGTCTATTTCCGCCGCTGAGAAGCTCGACGGACGAGCAACGAAGCCGTCGGATTTCGGGGGATATAAGGAAAATGACCCGCGTAGGACTCGAACCTACAACCCGCAGATTAAGAGTCTGCTGCTCTACCAATTGAGCTAGCGGGCCGAAAAAAATCCTCTCTAGTCTAGACGAGTCGCCGCCTCTTGTCAAACGCCGTTTTCGCCCGCACACCCCTGTTGGGGCCGGCGCTCCCGGCTCCTCCCCGCCGCCCCTCGCCTACTCCTTGATCCCGGCCAGATCGAGCACGAACGCGTACTCCATGGCCGTCTGTTTGAGGCCGCGGAACCGGCCGCTCACGCCGCCGTGCCCGGCTTCCATGTTCGTCCAGAGCAGGAGAGGGTTCGTGTCGGTCTTCATCGCCCGGAGCTTGGCCACCCACTTGGCCGGCTCGAAGTATTGGACCTGGGAGTCCTGCCAGCCGGTCGTCACGAGCATGGCCGGGTAAGCCTTGGCCTCGACCCGGTCGTAGGGCGAATACGTGAGCATGTAGTCGTAATACTCTTTGACCGCGGGATTCCCCCACTCGTCGAACTCGCCCGTCGTCAACGGGATCGACGTATCGAGCATGGTCGTGATGACGTCGACGAAGGGCACGCCGACGAGGGCGCCCTTGAAAAGGTCCGGCCTCATGGTGACGACGGCGCCCATGAGCAGCCCCCCGGCGCTGGCGCCCTCGGCGAAGAGCCGGGCCGGCGCGGTAAATTTCTGGGCCACGAGATACTCGGCGCAGTCGATGAAGTCGGTGAAGGTGTTCTTCTTCTTGAGGAGCTTGCCGTCCTCGTACCAGGCCCGGCCCAGCTCCTGGCCGCCGCGAATGTGGGCGATGGCGTAGACGAAGCCCCGGTCGAGGAGGCTCAGCCGGTTCGAGTCGAAGTAGGCGTCCGTGCTGTATCCGTAGGAGCCGTACCCGTACAGGAGACACGGCGCCCGCCCGTCCTTGACGAATCCCTTGCGATAGACGATCGAGACAGGGACCTCGGCGCCGTCGCGGGCGGGGGCATAGAGCCGCTCCGCCTGATAGTTCCCCCGGTCGAAGCCGCCCAGGACCTCCTCCTGTTTCATGAGCTTCTTCTCCCGGGTGACCATGTT